>JBAYFD010000027.1:0-12935 GCA_041667365.1 Fibrobacteraceae bacterium
ACGGTTTATAATTATGATAACGAAGTAGGCTTCGTTCCGCTTTATTTTATATACAAAAAAGATTCGTCTTACTATGCGCTGTGCAAATATGCAATCGAAGACCGCATGGTTTATCCTGTCGGAGATTCTTCCGAAATATGCAGGGCCAATGGAAACGGAACGGATTCCTGTCGTGTCTATGTATGTGGAGAGGTCTTCTATGTTTTTGACATTTATTTATCCTGCAGATTCCAGAATGATGGAACTCTGAATTTTGATTCTTTGCCGTCTTATACGGTTTCGTCTTTAACGAAGAATAATTATGTGACGGGTAAAATATCGGGCTGTCCGGCCGTTTATGAATATGAGAGGACTGGCATTCTTCCGCCGTCGCGGCGAAAGTCTGTAAAAGTTCGGGCGGCGGCCCCTTTTCGCGCGGACGGCTCCCGGCAGGGCGGGAAGACCATCCTTTTTAGGAAGGGGATGTAATGAAGTTTAGATGTTTCATTTTGAAACTGCATCGTCAGTGAATCGCTAAATCTGCCTTTATTATGCGAAATTCGCCGTTTTTGAAGAATGGCACGGCCTTTGCTTTTACTGATGCGGAAAAAAGTCCCCCTTGCGGGGCGGAGGTCTTATGGCTGATTTTACAAGCGATGCTGAGAAGATTCTTGCGAAGGCGCAGGAGCTGATGGACAGGAAGAGCCATTCCTACCTGGGAGTGGTGCACCTTGCGGATGCGATTCTGGAAGCCCCGGATGCGCGGCTGCGGAATCTGTACCGTGCGAAGAACGCGAAGGAAAAGGAGATGCTCGTGAAGCTCGCTCCGTTCCTTGATTCCGTGCCGAAACTCGTGGATGTGAATCCGGACGCCGCGCGCCCGGACGAGGACCTTTCCCGCGTGCTCCGCGCCGCGGTGCAGATCGGACGGAAGACGTCGCAGCCCGCCGGCCCTGCGGAACTGCTGGTTTCGCTAATGCGCTTTGCGGAGGACCGCCGCGTCGCGAAGATTTTCGAAGATGCGCTCGGCAGCGCGGAAGTGGTGGAGACGTGGCTCGCCGATCCGATGAGTGCCGCCGCCGCCGCGGAGGAGAACTCTCCGCTCAAGCTTTATGGGCGCGAGCTCGTATCGCTCGCCGAGGAAGGCAAACTCGATCCGGTGATAGGCCGTGACGAGGAGATCCGCCGCGTGATTTTGATTCTCGCGCGCAAGACGAAGAATAACCCTGTGCTCGTGGGCGAGCCCGGCGTGGGCAAGACCGCGATCGTGGAAGGCCTCGCCGCGCGTATTCACCGCGGGGATGTCCCGGATGCGCTCAAGGGTAAGAAAATTTTCTCGCTCGACCTTGCGGCGATGATGGCGGGCGCGAAGTACCGCGGCGATTTCGAGGAACGCCTGAAGAGCGTCCTGAAGGCTCTGGAGGAGGACGGCAATACGCTGCTCTTCATCGATGAGATTCACACGATTGTCGGCGCCGGAAAGACAGACGGCAGCATGGATATGGGCAATATGCTCAAGCCGAAACTCGCGCGCGGCGAACTCCATTGCATCGGCGCGACGACGACTCAGGAATACCGCAGGAACTTCGAGAAGGATCCTGCGCTTGAGAGGCGTTTCCAGCCCGTGATGGTTTTCGAGCCTGGCGAGGACGATGCGATTTCGATTCTCCGCGGTGTGAAGGAAGGCTTCGAGACGCACCACGGCGTGCGTTTGCACGATAGCGCGCTTGTTGCCGCGGTGAAACTTTCGACGCGGTACATCGCGGACCGTTACCTGCCGGATAAGGCGATTGACCTGATCGACGAGGCGGCGAGCATGGTGAAGACTCAGCTCGATACCGTGCCGGAGGCGCTGGATAATTTGCAGCGCAAGGAACTGCAGCTCAAGATCGAGGAGCAGGCCCTTTCGCGCGAGACGGACGATAAGAGCAAGAAGCGCCTTCAGGGACTCAAGAGCGAACTTGAGGCGACGACTGCCGCCGTGTCTGCGATGCGCGCCCGCTGGCAGGATCAGCGCGAGAAGTTCTCTCAGCTCAAGGACGCGAAGGCGAAGCTGCACGAGGCCCGCGAGCAGATGGAGCAGGCGGAGGCCCGCTACGACCTGAACAAGGCCGCCGAGCTGAAGTACAACACCATCGTCGGGCTAGAGAAGAAGGTCAAGGACCTGGAGGCCATTGCGATGAAGGCTTCCGAGAACGGCGAACTCACTCAGGAAGTGACGGACGAGACGATCGCGCAGGTGGTGAGCCGCTGGACCGGCGTGCCCGTGACGCGTCTCCGTGAATCCGAAAAGGCGAAGCTTTTGCAACTCGATGAACGCCTGCACAAGCGCGTGGTAGGTCAGGACACCGCGGTGGAAGCCGTGTCCGAGGCCATTCTCCGGAACCGGAGCGGACTTTCGCGCGAAAATGCGCCGATCGGGAGCTTCCTGTTCCTCGGGCCCACGGGCGTTGGCAAGACGGAACTTGCGAAGGCTCTCGCGATGGAACTTTTCGACAGCGAGAACGCGATGGTGCGCATCGACATGAGCGAGTACATGGAGAAACATTCCGTGTCGCGGCTCATCGGCGCGCCTCCGGGATACGTGGGTTACGAAGAGGGCGGTGAGCTTACGGAAGCCGTCCGCACGCGGCCTTACTGCGTGGTGCTTCTGGACGAGGTGGAAAAGGCACATCCGGATGTGTTCAATACGCTCCTGCAGGTGCTCGATGACGGGCGCCTCACGGACGGCAAGGGACGCACGGTGAGCTTCAAGAATACGCTCATCCTGATGACCTCCAACATCGGCGCGCGTCTGTTCCAGGATGCGAAAAAGCCGGTGACGCTCGATGACGTGAAGCCCGAACTCAAGCAGTTCTTCCGGCCCGAGTTCCTGAATAGGCTTGATGAAGTCATTGTGTTCGATAGCCTCGGCAAGGCGCAGATGCTCAAGATTGCGGAACTCAAGTTCCAGAATCTTGCGAAACGCGCGGCGCGCCAGGGCTACGTCGTTACGGCGACCCCGGTGGCGATCAAGGCCATCTGCGATAAGTCTTACGATCCGCAGTTCGGCGCGCGGCCCATTGAACGCTTCCTGCAGAAGGACGTGGAAAGGGTGCTTTCGCATGCGATCATCGCAGGCGACGTTAAGCCGGATGTGCCCGTGAGGCTTGATTACAAGAATGATAAATTTGTCATCTTGTAAATATAACGTTATGTGTAACAAGAAGAGACCGGCGGAAACGCCGGTCTCTTCTTGTCATGAGCATTGCGAGTGTCGCGCCGCGATTCATTCTGTGGAACGGGGTGTCAGTCATTGCGAGCGTGGCGAAGTAATCCGTTATCAAGAATCGCATGAATCCTCTATTAAATGAAACTTCATTTATTCTTATTAAATTAACGTTTATTTTAATACGCCGTTTTTGTTTATTAAAAAGGTATATTCTTTACTTTGTATTGAAAATCCACGGATGCTTTTTAAATTGGGCCCCGTTTCCCATTTAATAACGGACCTCCGTTAAGAAGGCTCTATGCGTTTTTCCCAGGTTCATGCGACCGTAATCCTCTCCTTTGCCGGACTTTCTTTTGCCGGCGGGCTTGCTCACAACACGAATCAGTCCATAGATTTTGTACGCAATTTTGCACAGGACGCGTCCTCCGGCGTGCAGGCGGCTTACTATAACCCGGCGGGGCTCGCTTTCGGAAACGACGGCTGGCATTTCGCGGTTCACAACCAGACGATATGGCAGACGCGCACGCTCACGGCGCAGGGCCTCGGTGAATATGACGGGAAATCGTTCGTGCCCACTATGCCGAGCCTTTTCGTGGACTGGCATCGCGGTCCGTGGAATGCTTTCGGCGGACTTATGATTTCCGGCGGCGGGGGCGGCGTAGATTTCGATGACGGGCTTCCGATCATTGATGCGCTTCTGAGCAGCAAATTGAATGCGAACGCGCAGCTTGCGGGGCTTATGAAGCAGACCGGACTTTCGGCAACGGATCTTTACGATGCCGAATTTTCGGGTTCGCAGTATATTTTCGGCTTTTTGCTCGGCGGCGCGTACCAGATAAATGATATGTTCTCCGTCGCGCTCGGCGCCCGCATCAATTACGCTACGAATTCCTACGAGGGAAAAACGACGTCAGCGCTGGACACGGGTCTGAAAAGCGTTGTCGGTGAGGATACTTACGCGGCGCTCAATTCCCAGCTTTCGCAGACGCTTCTTGACTGCGATCAGACGGGCTTTGGCGTGACGCCTGTCATCGGCGTGGATTTTCACTACCGGAAATTGAACGTCGGCGTGAAATATGAGTATAACACATCGATCAAGGTGAAGAACGACACGAAGGAAATCTCGGAAACGGTGGCGGCGCTTCTGCCGCAGTTCAAGGACGGCGAGACCGTGGACAATGACATGCCGGGCTTCCTTTCCGTAGGCGCGAGCTATGCCTGGCTGGACTGGCTCCGCACTTCGGCGGGCTATCATCATTATTTCGATACGCACGCGGATTACCCGGAGGACAAGGAAAAGGCGCTCACTGGCGATGAAAATGAATATGTGTTCGGCGTCGAAGTCGACCCAATTCAGAAGCTCACGCTTTCCGCGGGCGTCCAGCGCACTTTGTACGGGCTCAGCGATGAATATATCGAAGACATCAGCTTCAATTTGAATTCCTGGTCGTTCGGCGGCGGCTTCGCGTACCGCGTTACGGATAAATTAACATTCCAGGCTGGCTATATGGTGACGCTCTTCGATCCTTGGACGAAAACGGATTCCGCAACGAAGATTCCGACCAAGTACGAGCGTACGAGCCAAAATGTCGGCGTCGGTCTGAATCTCGATATCTGACGGAATTTTTAGAAGTCCATGCGTCCGTAGATGCCGGCGCGCGTGTTGTCGTTGTTTTTTCCCTGCAGGATGCCGATGGCGAGTTCGCCCGTGAAATGCAGGTAGGGCTTTACGTTCACTTCGATGCGCGGCACGATGTCCATCATAAAGTCCTCTTTGATGTTCCCTATGCTCCCGGAGGTCTCGATGCCCATCATCGCGTGGATGAGCGTCCCGAGGTAGAGCTGGGGAGTCGCGCCGAGTGCGAGCTTCATATAGCCGCCCTTGCCAGCGACTGCATGGAAAAAGCCTGCGCGGCCTTCCACGATGTTCGAAAAATTGTCGGAGAGCGGCTGTTTCCGCATATAGGAAAAGACAACTCCGCCGCCTTCGCCGTTGTTCACGCCGACGAGAAAATCCGCCCCGATCGTGGAAAGTTCCTGAAATTTGTATTTCGCGCCTACGTCCGCGAAAGCCTGGACGCTTTCGAGTTTGTCGTGAGTGGAGAAAAATATCTTGCCGCCCATTTCCCACTGGTCATTGATGCCGATCTGAATGTTCGTGGGGATAGTGCCGTCTTCATTGTATGTCGTGTAGAAGCCGGTGCCCACGGAGAATCTGTCCTCGGTCGGGAACTCCGGACCGAAAGTGTAGCGCGTGTCCCATATTCTGTCGAGGGCGCAGGCGCACGCCGCAAGAACGCAGAGGGCGATGATGATTCTACGGAACATACCCCGTAAAGTTATTAAATTTGCAGAAAGTCGTGAGGCCTTTATGATTGAACCGCGTCCTGAACTCTCGAAATTGTCTGATTACGTGCCCGGAAAGTCCATCGAGGAAATCCGCGAGCGCTATGGTCTTGAAAAGGTGGTGAAACTCGCATCGAACGAGAATCCGCTCGGGCCTTCCCCGAAGGCGATCGCCGCGTTTATGGACGTCGTTCATTCCCTGCACCTTTATCCGCGCGGCAATGCTCCGAAGCTCATCGATGCCCTCGCCGCGAAGTACGGCGTTCCTGCGAATGAAATCGTCATCGGCAACGGTTCCGACGAAATCATCGACATGGTGGGCAAGGCGTTCATCCGCCAGGGCGATAATTGCATCGGCATCCGCCCGACGTTCTCCGTTTACAAGTTCACCACGCTTTCGAACGGCGCGGATTATGTTTCCGTGTGCGAAACGGAGAAGAAGCCGCCGCTCGGCGATTTCCTGAAGGCGATAAACGACAAGACCCGCGTCATTTTTATCTGCAATCCGAATAACCCGACCGGCTACTATTACACGGAAAGTGAAATCGTCGAATTTATGCGCAGGGTACCGAAACGCGTGCTCGTCTTTATGGATGAGGCGTATTGCGAATTTTCGACCGCAGCGGATTTTCCGAAGCTCGTCCCGATGCTCGGGGAATTCCCGAACCTGATGCTGAATCACACGTTCAGCAAGATCTACGGACTTGCCGGACTCCGCATCGGCTATGCGATCGCTGGCGAACAGGTGATCCGTGAAATCTGGAAGATCAAGCCTCCTTTCGATGTGAATCAGGCAGCGCAGGTGGCGGCTCTCGCGGCTCTCGCTGACGATGACCACATAAAGAACACTCTCGCGATGAATTCCGCGGGGATCAGGTTCCTCACGGAAAGCCTGGAGAAGATGGGCTACAAGGTGCTCCCCACGGAAGCGAACTTCATTTGCGCGCACATCGGCCCGCGTGCGAAGGAACTGCTGCAGTACCTCGAAAGCCACGGCATGATCGTCCGCGGACTTACGAGCTTCGGCCTTCCGGAATGGATCCGGGTCACGGTCGGCAAGCGCGATGAAAATGAATTCTTCCTTGCGCTCGTGGGCGCATGGAGCAAGAATGTCTGAGGCTCAGGAACTTCTGAAGATTGCCCTTGCTGCCGCGGATGCCGCGGATAAAGTGATCATGGATGCTTTTTCCAGGGGCGTTTCCGTGGAGTGGAAAGCGGACAATACGCCTGTGACCGCCGCGGACAAGGGTGCGGAGGATGTCATCCGCAGGACTTTCGCGAAAGAGACGCCCGGCTTCGGGATGATCGGCGAAGAGTTCGGCGTGGAGAATCCCGGCGCGGAATATCAGTGGATCGTGGATCCGATCGATGGAACAAAGTCGTTCATTCACGGCGTTCCTTTGTTCGGAACGCTCATCGGACTTTATCACAAGAACGTTCCGCTCGCGGGCGTGGTGCGGCTCCCTGCGCTCAAAAGCTGCCTTTATGCGAGTAAGGACGGCGGCGCATTCGTGGACGGGCGCCGTGTGATGTGCTCCGGGACGGCGACGCTTGATAAGGCTCTCGTGCTTTCCGGAACGCTGAATACGATGGAAGACAAGGGCTATGGCGAACCTTTCCGCAAGCTCCGCAGGCAGGCCTACATCTACCGCGGCTGGGGCGATTGCTATGGCTATTACCTCGTGGCAAGCGGACGTGCGGAAGCGATGGTGGACCCGGTCGTTTCCCTGTGGGACATCGCCGCGTTCCCGTGCATTTTCAAGGAAGCCGGCGGCGCGTTTTCGACGATCGATGGACACACGGAACTTTTTAATGCGGATGGGAAGCCCACGGCCCCGGTTTACGAAGGTTTTACGGGCATGGCGACGAACGCGCCGCTCGCGGACGCGGTGCGCGGGTGCTTCGGGTAAATTAGCCTCATCAGTTAAAAATCATCTACGCTTTCGGTGAGAAATTCCGGAGTGCGGGGAGAGTCCGCGCTGAACCGGATGCGGATGCTGCCGTTTTCCGCTGTATTTAACAGCGGTATTCTAAGGCTGTCGAGGCGCGCCACCACCTGCTTGCTCGGATGATGAAACCGGTTGTTCTTGCCGGCGGATGCGATCGCGAGTTCCGGGGCGACGCGGCGCAGAAATTCCCGCGAACTCGATGTCTTTGATCCGTGATGTCCGAGTTTTAGGATGTCGCTTTGTACGTCAATATTTGTCGCGAGGAGTTCCTGTTCTCCCTGAATGGTGAAATCCCCCGTCAGGAGCATGGAACCGCCCGCGCCGCGGATGCGGAGAACGATGCTCGAGGTGTTTGTTTCCTTGCAGCGGAAAGGATCGGGGTTGAGCGCCCGCATTTCCCACAGGTCCGCGTTCATGAACGGAAACGCGGTGCGTTCGCGGTAAGACCATCCGCGGTAAATGTCGCGTATGGGGATTCCGCGGTCGGCGGAAGCGGCAAGCGCGCGCTGCCATTCCGGTTTCGGTTCGATGCGTGCGCATTCCTGAGTCCAGAGCTCCTTTACGGGGAATGTCTTGAGGAGAATTTCCGCCCCGCCGAAATGGTCCGCGTCCGGATGCGTGATGATGAGCGCGCGCAGGCTCTGTATGCCTTCGTTCCGCAGGAACGGAATGAGCGTATTTGTCGCGAAGTCCCGCTTGCCTTTGTTCACGCCCGCGTCGATGACGAAGTAATCTTGGCGCGGACTCTTGACGAGGATACAGTCGCCCTGGCCCGCGTCAAGAATTGTCACTTCCCATTCCGTGCGGAGAATGTGTTCCGCTTGCATATAAAGGAAAAGTCCTCCGAAAAGGACTGCCGTGGCGATGACCGTGCGCCGTGCGATGACGTTTGTGCGGAATGCGGGCAGAAGAACGATCGCTGCGCCCGTGAGGCACAGAACCCAGGCGTCGAAAGGACCCACGGTGAGCGAGCTTCCTTTGAAATCGGCGAGGTACCGCGTTAGGAATGCGGCGAGGCGGAGCAGGAACGTCCCTGCGGCTGCGAAAGGAATTTGTAGAAAATTCAAGGGGGATAGCAGATAAAATAATCCGGCTTCCATGGCGAGCGCGATGAGCGGGACCACGGCGAGGTTGCCGAGGAGGGACGTGGGGGAGAGCGTCTGGAAATGATAGACGAGGAACGGCGCCGTCGCGAGCGTCGCAATGAATGTCGTCCAGCAGGGCTGCAGAAGGTAGGCGTCCGCGAATTTCCAGAGCTTGCTTTCCTTGAGCGCTTCGGGCGGATTTTTGAGCGGATAGCGCCCTTGCCCGATGATGATCCCTGCGGTCGCCGCCCCGGAGAGCTGGAAACCGATGTCCCAGACGATGTCCGTATCGTATAAAGTGAGGAGCAGGAGGGCGACTCCGAGGCTGTTGAGCGCGTCCGCTTTGCGCTCGCACAGGAACCCGCATTGGACGACGAGGAACATGAACACGGCGCGGCACACGGGCGCGGACGCACCGGTGACGGGAATGTAGACGATCATCAGCACCATAGCGACGATGCGGACTGCGGTGTGGGGGAGCCGCGTCGCCTTGAGGAACAGCATCAGCATTCCCGCGAGGAGGACGATGTGGAATCCGCTGATGGAAAGGACGTGGACAAGCCCCGTGCGCCGGAAATCCCCCTGGAGCGCATCGGAAATTCCGGAACGGTCGCCGGCGAGGAGCCCGAGTAAAAGTCCTGTTTCCGCGGGTCCGAAATGCGCCGCGAGACGCCGGGAGAGCCAGAGGCGGAAAGCCGAGAACGTCTTTTCCGGGATCCATCGGCTTTCCGCCACGGCGTACGCCGTGAGCTTGCCGTACCCGGCAAGCCTCTGGCTCGCGAGCCACCGCGCCGCGTCAAACGTACCAGGCACCGTCACGGGATTTACGGGGTACCATTCCGCTTTAAAGCGGATGCTGTCCCCCGGTTCCGGTGGCTTCCCCTGCTTGAGCGTGAGGCGCACGCGTACGCCGCCGGTGCGGAGGATGACCGCCATTCCCGAAGGCCTCGGGATGACCGCTTCCACGGTGCCCGTGCCGGAGCCGGGGAGCTGTCCCGTACAGTGCGCTCCGTCGCCGCTTTTCAGAAGCCCGGCGCATAAAAGAATTTCGGTGACGACGAGCATCAGGAGCGTCGCCCTGCGCGCGAACGGGGAATAGGATGCGAGAAAGAAGAGGAGGAGTGGCACGAATGCTATTCCGTACAGGGGGTCCTGAAAGGAGATGAGCAGAAAAGTGACGCCGGTGAAAGCGGCGAAAGCCGGTCGCGCCGATAATCCGTGAAGGAGCGAAGCAGGGGTATCCGGCCGGGGAATGCTTTGTATGTTATTTCCGTTCATATTTTTATTTTAAAGTCCCGGCGGCTCTGCCGGAATACCGCGAAAAGTTGTAAATTAAGTGGGTCACATTCTTTAAAACGTTTGAAACTGGAAAATGAAAAAAACTTTATTGCAAAACTTTTTTTACCTGCCCGTCATCGCTCTCTTGTGCGCCTGCGGCGAATTCGGAAGTTCCGGCTCCAGTAGCGATTTTAAGGCGCAGCCGTCGAGCGGTCTCCCTTATTCCGCTTATCCCAATGACAAGGCACAGAACGATTCCGTGGCTGCGTATTTGGCGAAGGGCATCCAGCTGATGGTCCATCCGTATGGGAAATACACGATTTCCTTTGACGCGGATACGAATTCCGATGCTCCGGAACTGCAGCTCTACCGGCTGACGTTCCCTACGGATTCCACGTATACGGCGCGTCAGGTGCGCAACCTTTCCGCGAAGGATTCCGCCGGCCGCTGGTATTATTCCTTTGACTGCAAGGAATCGGACAGGGCTTACTGGGCCGCGACATTGAGCGACGGCGACTCCTATTATCAAGGCAAGGTGAGCAATTTCCGCTTTACGGGCAAAGGTGCCTACACGGACCACGTGAGTTTGAACCTGACCGTCGTCGGAAAATACGAAGGAACATCGGACAGCGTCGCCGTGGATTCCCTTGCCGCTCTTATCCTCGCGCGTTTCCGCGCCTCTGTCCCTTCCGACAGCATTACGTTCGATACGATTTACGTGCGCTATGCGTCCGCGCATCCGTCGCTCGGCTCGAAATATCCTTCGATGTTTCCCTGGATCGCGGGCAGGAGCAGCAGCGACAGGCTCCTCACGGAACTCGGCGGCTGGCCCGAAAAATCCGGACCGGACGTGTATGACGCCCTGGATCTTGTTCTCGTTTATTACATCAATACGGATAACGTGCTCGGACTTTCTTCCGTTTTCGGCGGAAGCCTCGGCGGCGGCGACGGCAGCACGGTCGTCATCGGCACGCATTATCTGTACCACGGTAGCGTTAATTCCCAGAAGGCGGCGGACATCGTGTTCACTGCGGTGCATGAGAGCGGACATTTCTTCGGGCTCCGCCATACGACATCGACTTCCGCGGATCTGCTTTCAACCGGGGATGCATCGGATTCCACGGACGGCATTGAGGACACTCCGTACTGCAAGGCGATCGTTTTTGCCAAGAAGAGCGCGTCCGCTGCGGAAGAGGCTACGGATGCCGTGTATTTCCGCACGATGACGATGGCTGCGGCGGTCAATGTGAATTCCTGCCCGGATGCGGATAACATCATGTTCCCCTCCGTCACGGACGCTACGTCCCCGATCTTTTCCAACGGTCAGGTTTCCCTGATGAAATCGACCCTCGAACTTTATCCGCATTAAATATGGCTCGCCCTCATCAGTTTTCAGAACCCGCGCAGCTCATCGCCTTCGTTCTTCAGAAGGGGAATGACTGGAATGCCGGCGTGCTGGATGCGCTGCAAAAAACATGGGGTCCTGTGCGCCACCTCGGAAAGTTCCAACCGTTCGACCGCACGGATTATTACGCCCCGGAAATGGGCGGGGGACTCTTCCGCGCTCCGCTTTCCTTTGAACGCACCGTTCCGCCGGAGCTCATCGGTGAGGAGAAGAAAAGATCAAACGCGCTCGAGGAAGCACTTTCCCGCACGCAGTCTTCGCGCGACGTGAACATCGACATCGGCTATATGGATCTTGATAAGGCCGTTCTCCCCTCATTCAAACGCGGCCCTTTCAAAATCTATGCCGGCGGCGGGCTCTGGCTCGATATGATCCTCACTTACGCGAAAGGCAAGTTTCACCCGACCGCGTGGGCGTTCGATGACTTTGTGCGCAATCCGTACGAGCACGACCTGCTCCTCATCCGCGAAAAGTTCAAGAAGGCTAATGCGGAGAGCGGGAAATAAAAACTGATGATGCTTACTAGATGCCACTTTAGTTTTAGCTTGGGTGCCCCGTCCGCACTCCCGTCATGTCCATTCCCCGGATCATGTTGCCTGCCATCGGCTTCGGAATTCTGTGCTTCCACTCCTTCCTCAGCCTTTCCGCTTCGTAGGCCTTGTCCCGGAGCACCTCGTGCACGAAAGTCTACCCCCCTCGCCGCGAAGTTCCTGTTGAAGATGTCCGCTGCCCGCCGATGACCTTGTGAAGCTCGTCGCGCTCCCTTCCATTGGCAGATTTGTCTTGTCCTCGCGGAGAGCCACCAGGATGACCTTTGTCTTGAAGGCGTCGTCAAGAATCCTGCGGGTTCTCTGAGCTGCAGCTGATACTCATGGCTGCTTGCCGGTTTGAAATTGTCGCTGTCCTTCATTTTCTGATTCCTTTGTGGTTGAATTTAGCTTTTGTTTTTCAACTAAGGAATCCAGCTTTTCTGCCTCAAATTTTTAAGCCACTATAGTTCTTTATGCGCTCAATCCGACAATAGAATACTATTTATGTCAAAAATACATCCCTGTTTTTGTTGGTGCAGGTTATAATGCGGATTGGTTCCTGCTCAGTCCTGGACGTGAGCTTTACTTCAAGCCTCATGTTGATCTGAACGTCATGTTTAAATTGGGGATATGGTTCAATCTGACAGGTTCATTCGCTTATCTGGTGACTGATACCTATGATTTGAAACATGGCCCTCGGTTTGAATTCAGATTGGGAATATGAATGGTTGTTTCAGCTAAAAGAAGATATTGCTCGCCTTGCGTGAGGGATGGTGACCCGCACGGGCGGAGACTCGCAGGGCGAGGCTCCGTTGCACTCGGCGGCTTTGCCGCCCTAGTGCAATACAGCCCGACCCGGCGGACGTACTTTGTGCGTAGTCATCGTCCAGCCGGGGCACGCCCAAAAATGTTGCTTGTTCAATTAAGAAACTATTTTTCCCTGTCTTGAATTTCCGGGCCGTTTTACCCGCCGAATTCCAAAGTTATCGATGAGTATGAAAATGCGTTGAACGCAATCGGTTCCTTTATTCCCGGACCAGGATCTTCTCTATTTCCAGGATGTAGAGCGTGTGGTAGTCCTTGTCCGCGTAGTTCGAGGGGATGAGCGACTTGTCCACGAAACTCTTTTCGTCGTAGGTCTGTGCGAACAGC
>JBAYFD010000028.1:0-12691 GCA_041667365.1 Fibrobacteraceae bacterium
CCTGCGGAACGAGCAAAAGAACGCGTCGCGGAAAACGGCGAAAATCGGAATTGATGAAGCGCGCACCCGCGGGGAAAATTTGTTCTGATGAACGCGCCGTGGCCGCATTCCCCTGCGCCGAAGATGCCGGGCATTCACGTGCTCAAGGCATATCCGCTTGCGGAACTCGTGCCGTTCATCGACTGGACGTATTTCTTCCTCGCCTGGAAACTCAAGGGAATTTATCCTAAAATTCTGGAAGGAGATTCTCCCGTCGCGGAAGAAGCCCGCAAACTCTTCGCGGACGGCAAGGCGATGCTTCAAAAAATCGTGAGCGGAAATTTACTTGAAGCGCGCGCCGTGTTCGGCGTGTTCCCCGTGGAGCGCCACGGAGATTCCGCGGAGGTGTTCAACATCCCCTGCGACTGCGGCTGCGTCCCCGCGGTAAAACGCATTGCGACGTTTCATTTCCTGCGGCAGCAGATTCCTGCGGAAACAGGCGCTCCTCTGCGCTCCCTGGCGGATTTCCTGAGCCCGAAGGAACGGGACTGGATGGGACTTTTCGCGCTCAGCGCGGGGTTCGGCGCGAAGAATTTGCAGATAAAGTACAGAATGGCGGGAGACCCTTATTCAGAGCTTCTCGTGCAAAGCCTGGCCGCGCGCCTCACGGAAGCGTTCGCAGAAAAACTTCACCGGGAAGTCGGCACAAAGTACTGGGGTTATGTGCCCGCGGATTCCGCTTTCTTCGGGATCCGTCCGGCGCCCGGGTACCCGTCCTGCCCGGACCATTCGGAAAAGGCGACGCTCTGGAAACTCCTGAACGTCACGGAGCGCACGGGGATGCGCCTCACGGAAACGTATATGATGGACCCCGACTGTTCGATATGCGGGTATTACTTTGCGCACCCGAAAAGCCGGTATTTCGGTATCGGAAGCGTCGGCGAAGACCAGCTTGCGGATTATGCGCGCCGCAAGGATGTGAGCGTTGACGAAGCCCGCCGCTGGATTGCGCGCGGGGAATGAATTTTATTTTCCTTTAAGCCCGTTTACGACATCGCGGAGTTCTTTGGGGAGCGGGGAATCCTGTACGATGCGTTTGTCTTTCCAGTCGAATTCGAGGCGCGTGCTGTGCAGAAATAGACGGTGAAGCCCGTATTCCTTGCGCAGATCGTGATTGAGCCCGAAGTCCCCGTAGCGGGAATCGCCCGCGAGAGGGTGCCCGATGCTTGCGAAATGCGCGCGGATCTGGTGCATGCGACCGGTTTCGAGACGGATTTTCACGAGGTCGAAGTCGTCGTAGCGTTCCTTGACCGCGTAATGGGTGACGGACGCTTTGCCTTCGCCCGTGCCGACTTGCATCTTCGCTCCTTTTTTGGAATCGGTGCGTTCGAGGTCGCCGGTGATGGTGCCTTTGTCTTTTTCGAGATTCCCTTTGACGAGCGCTAAGTAATGCTTTTCGAGCCCGTGTTCGCGGAGGAGCCGCGTGAGGTCGCGGAGACTGTCGCCGTGGAGCGCCGCGACGAGGAGGCCGGACGTTTCCTGATCCAGGCGGTGCGCGATCGTGGGCTTGAATCCGAGCTGTTCGTCATCGCCCCATTGCCAGAGCATTTCGACGAGGGATTCGCCTTTGTGCGTTCCGCTGCCGGGCTGGCTCGCTATTCCTGCGGGCTTGTCCACGATGAGAAAGTCTTCCGTCTGGAAAACGATGTGCAGATTTTCCTTGACGAAGTTCCGGTCGGAAAATTCGGGAGCCTTGCCCCACTTGGGTTTCACGGGTGCGGGGACCTGTCCGTTTGCGATGGCTGAATCGTCCGGGACGCTTTTGAAATTTTCGTAGATGCAGACGGTGTCGCCTTCGTGGAGCATCTGCGGCGCTTTGCCGATCACTCCGTTCACACGGATTTTCTTTTTGCGGATCACGGAGAACAGCTTGGAAAGTCCTTCGTTCGGGAATGCCTGGCGCAGAAAGCGGTCGAGGCGCATGTTTGCAAAATCGCGGTAGATGACTCTCGTAATCATAGTGAGGAACCTTTTGACTGAAATTTAGCTTTCATTTGCACGGTTGCGGTGCCTGCTATTGACGTTTCTGGATTGCCACGGCCTACGGCCTCGCAATGACGAGGATGATACGGTTCCGCAAGGACCTAGCTGCGTGCTTCCTATATCGCAATGACGAGGATGATACGGTTCCGCAAGGACCTAGCTGCGTGCTTCCTGTATCGCAATGACGAGGATGGCGCGGAAGCCTGTGGCGATCTAGCCGTTTTGCCTTTTCGCGCGGTTCGCGAGGCGAACGCCGTCCGCGGCGCTCGTGACGATTCCGCCCGCATAGCCCGCGCCTTCGCCGAGAACATACAGCCCTTTCATGGAAACGGATTCCAGCGTGTCGCTGTTCCGGACGATGCGCAGCGGGGAACTCGTCCGCGTCTCGGGCGCGACGATGAGGCCGTACCGGATGAACCCGGGAATCTTGCGCTCGAAATTTTCAAAGCCTTCCGCGAGGCTGTCGCAGAGTTTCGCTCCCATCCAGTCGCGGAGATTGCTCGCCGCAAGTCCGCACGGGTAAGAACTTTGCGGCAACGGTTCCCTGTCTTTCGTCTTGCGCATAAAGGCTTCGATCGTCTGCGCCGGCGCCGCGTAGTTTCCGCCGCCCGCTTCGAACGCGGCGCGCTCGAGCCTGCGCTGATATTCCAGTCCGCCGAAGAGCGCCGTGCTCTGCGCCACGGGAACGACGATCGCTCCGTTCGCGAGTTTTCCGTTGCGCTTGCTGTAGCTCATGCCGTTCGTCGCGAGCATTCCGGGTTCGGATGCGCAGGGGACGAGGACTCCGCCCGGGCACATGCAGAAACTGTACGCCGCCGATTTCCCGCCGAGGGTCTTCGCCGTGAGCGAATATTCCGCACTTCCCGTGAGGCTCGTGTCCACGCCTTTTCCGAGCTGGCGCTCATTGATTAGTATTTGCGGGTGTTCGACGCGTACGCCCATCGCGAACGCCTTGCTTTCGAGCTGAATTCCGCGTGCGGCGAAAAGCTCATAGAGGAACCGTGCCGAATGCCCGCCTGCGACGACGAGCGCACCGCAAGACTCCCATTTCCCGTTGAATTTCGCACGGACGATTACTTTGTTAGTAACGTCGATGTCTTCGAGATGTGAACTGAAAAAGAGTTCTCCGCCGCGGCTGATGATTTCCGCGCGGACTTTCTGCAGCAGCAGGACGAGCCTGTCCGTGCCCACGTGGGGCTTCGCAAAAGAGAGTATTTCCCTGGAAAGTCCGAACCCGGCCATGTCCTCGAGGACTGCCTGTGAAAAAGCGTTGCGCGTACGGGTATTGAGCTTGCCGTCGGAAAATGCGCCCGCGCCGCCCTCTCCGAAAAGAACGTTCGAATAGGGATTGAAGGTGCGGTCAGCGAAAAATTTGCGGATGTCGCGGAAGCGTTCTTCCACCGTTTTTCCCTGCTCGTGAAGCGCGACCTTGAAACCGCGCCGCAGAAAATGGAGCGCCGTCCAGAGACCTGCGGGGCCGGCGCCTACGACCGTGACTTTTTCCGGGAACGCGATGGTGCTCGCGAGGGGGTCCGCGGCGAGCGATTCTTTTTCCCACGAGGCATCGTCGAGGTACGGCGAAGGCTTTGGAGTTTGTGCGCAATCGAAGCGCACGTTGTAGGACCAGTGCGGAGCGCCGCGCTTGCGGCTGTCGAGCGCAAAACGGTCCACGTCGAGCCTCGTGATTGCGCTTTCGGGAACGCCGAGCGTGCGCGCGAGGCAAACCTGCACGTCGTTCTTGTGTTCTAGTGGAACCTTGAGTTCCCGGAAACGGTAGGTGCTCACTTGTTTACAGGGGCAAGGGCCGGCATCGGATTCTTGCAGTGGAGAACTTTGGCGATCTGCGCCGTGTTTCCTTTTCCGTCGCTTGCGATGAGCGAATAGGTGTGCTCGCCGCTGATGAGCGAAAATGCCGTTCCGTCCGTATTCCTGGTGAAGCTGCGGGATTCCGTGGGAATGCCGTCAATGCCTTCGCTCACGGCGATTGTTCCCTTGACTCCGTAGACGCTATACTTCGCTTCGCAGGTGAGGGAATCGCTGCTTGTGAAAGCGAGCCTGATGTTGGTGCATTCCGGATCCAGCGGATATTTCGCCGTGTCGGAGAATGTCTTTCCCGCCGTTTTCAAGTCAGCGGTAACGGTCAGGCTCTTGCCGGATTTCGCGGAATCCGCGACGGGGAATGTATAGCTGAATGATCCGACGTTGGGCGTTGCCGCGAGGTTCGGCGAAACGAGCGCGCCGAAGCGGAGCGTGACTGTGGCTGCGGAATCAAGCGTGCCGTAGTTGCCGAATACCGTAAGGCTTTCCGGATCGCAGACACCCTGCAGACGCATCTGTGGAAGAACGATTTTCGCGAAGTCCGTAGGCCCTATGTAATTTGTATGCAATTCTCCGCAGATGTACTGCATTCCGTTTTCGGTGCAGCGGAGCGTGAAACGCTTGACGCCCATGGCCGCGGCATCCCAGATAAATGCCTGCGAAAAGCTTCCGCCTTTCTTGAACTCGACGGGTGCGCCGTCAATCGTGAGCGAAACCGTTTCCTTGCACGTTCCCTGAATATTCACGGATGTATCTTTCGTCGCATTAGGAATGGCATTGATTTCGCAGGGGTTCTTGCTCCGCAGGGAATCGATGACGGGCTTCGCCGCGGAATCCTGCGCTTGCATCGCTTTCGCGAGTTTATCGTAATCGAAACCGTTTTCCTTTGTCTGCCAGTCCATCGCGGCGGCTAGCTGCTTCGTGCCTGCGTTGGACGTCTTGAATTTTCTGAATCCGCCATTCTTCTGTTGAACGAGCGTTTCCCCTGCTTCCACGTACATCGAGTCCCCGCTTGTGTTCGCTACGATCATTCTTCCTGTTTCAAGGGAAACGATGATTCCTTCTTCCATCTGGGCGATGAATCCCGAGGTTCCACGGATAGCCGCCGTCGCCGTCGGAGTCCTGAAGTCAATGCTTTTCTGCGGGGGCTGCTTCTGCACGGTGAAAAAAACTTTTCCGCTGTCGATCATGATGGACGTGCGTCCGCCCTGCGCGATGGCGTCGGAAAAATGAATGAGGGAATTTTCTTCGATGGTGATGAGACTTCCGTCCGAAAGCGCGATGCCCGCTTCCGATTCGATGAGCGTGCGGATGAGATCGGCGGGGAGGACCTTCGCACCCACGCGGAGCGGGTTCCAGTTGGCGTGCGCTTTTTTCTGGAGCGTCACTTCACCGAGGATGAAACGGACTTTGCCCGCGGACGCCGATGTCGTCGCGAAAACGGCTGGCGGAATCAGCATGGCGGCGAGTAAAATGGCGCTGATGATTTTGAGTTGTTTCATATTCCGGACCTCATAGATACACCTGAAAAAAGAATATAGTTTAAGAAAGGCCCTCTTTGCGGTAGCGGTGCGAACCACATCACTTTATTCTTGTTATTTTTCAGCGAAATAAGAGGTTAATGCAATGGAAACGGAAAATACCGAACCAACCGTGGAATTCACGGATGAGAACGGCGAACTTATCATTAAAGAGCTTGCTAAGGAATATCTGACTAAAGGCGCCTGGCAGACGGTGATGTTCCTGTATCAGGACAAGAATCCCAAGACGGGGGAATTCGGCGAACCGAAAGTTTCCATCCGTCGTTATCAGAAAATGCAGGGCGTGCTCAAACAGCGCAGCAAGTTCAATGTGAGCGGCAAGACGCAGGCCGAAGCGATCATCGCGAATCTTAAAAAGTGGTATGAGCTGTGAAAAAGTCCGGCAAGCCTGCTTTCAAAGTCAGTTTTCTCTGTGAACGGGAGAATGAAAAATTTCCGTGGGCGTCCCGTTTCTCGCCTGTCGCGGAGCGTGTGCTTATTGAAGAAGGCTGCCCCGGGAACGTGAACGTCGTGCTCTGCTCCGATGAGACCGTGCGCACGATGAACCGCGATTATCGCAAACTGGACAAGGTGACGGACGTGCTTTCCTTCGAATGGCACGAGGATTATCTGCTCGGTGAAATCTATATCGCGCGTGATCAGGTGAAACGCCAGGCTCCGGTCTACGGCAACAGCTTCTACGCGGAACTCAAACGTGTCATTGTCCACGGCATTCTGCACCTTTCGGGTTATGATCATATTAAACCTGCGGATAGAATCGTGATGCGCCGCCGTGAACGCGAAGTCCTCGGCCTTGACCTCTACGGAAGCGAGAAGGATGACGACTGAAATTCTGTATGCGATAATCATCGTCGCTCTCGCCATCTCGGGATTGTTCTCGCTTATTAAAGTCGTATTCCTGACCATCCACGCGAATTGGGAGGATAACGGCGGCGATTCCCTGGAGGCGCGCGCCGCGGCTTATGTGGATAAACCCGGCTGGAATGAATCCATTTCCATTACGCGCATTTTCTGCAACCTGGTCGCGGGCGCGCTCGGCTATGTCGTTGTATTTCTGCATGATTGCTCGATCAGCGGATTTATTTCATCTTACAACAACGCGAAGTTCGGTTTTGTCATCTACTGCATCGTGGCGACCGTCGTCATTTATGTCCTGACGGTGTTCGTGCCGAACATCCTCGGAAGCCTTAAACCCGATACGCTCGTGCGCGTGCTCGCTCCGCTCTATAAGTACCTGAGCGTGCCTGTGATTTTCCCTGCGCGGTTCGCGAACAAAGTTTATACCGGCCTGCTGAATAAACTCGGCTATAATCCGAAGCTGAATTTCCTTTCGGAGGAACGCCGCGAAGCGCTGCAATCCGATATGACGGCGTCCGGCGACGACGACGCTCTCGAAGAAGATGAACGCCAGATGGTGCTCAACATTTTTGACTTCGTGGAAACTCCGGTGCGTGAAATCATGACGCCGCGCGTCGATATGTGCGCGATCGAAGCCGGAACGTCCCTTGAAGAGACGATCAAAATTCTCAATACGGAACGCCATTCGCGCCTCCCTGTGTACCGCGAATCCATTGACAACGTTATCGGTATTCTTTCGTCCCGCGATTTCCTGGAATGGTACACGGAACGCGGCGATTCGAAGTTTGACCTTGAAGGTCTCGTGATGCCTGCCTTCTATGTGCCTTACAACAAAAAGATCGATGACCTCCTCCGCGAACTCCGCAAGAGCGGAAACCAGCTCGCGATCGTCGTCGATGAATACGGCGGTATAGCCGGCCTCGTGACGATCGAGGACATCATCGAGGAAATCGTCGGTGAAATCAAAGACGAGGATGATATCGACGAGGAAGCGGAAATCCAGAAACTCAAGGACGGACGCTACATTCTCGACCCGCTGATGACGCTTTCGGACCTGGAATACAAACTCGGAGTGGCGCTGACGCCTCCGGAGAATTCCCATGTGGAAACGATTTCCGGACTCATCCAGGCGACGCTCGGGCAGGTGCCTTCCACGGGCGCGGAAGTGTCCGTGAAGGATTACAAGTTCCGTGTCCTCAAGATGGATGGAGTGCGGATGACGAAGGTGATGATGATCGCGCCCTCTGCGAAGCACTAACGCTGATATTTACTTTATATGAAACAGGCTCCTTTGCGGAACCTGTTTCTATTTTGCCACGGATTCCACCTGGCCGTCCGCGAACCGGGTCACGAGAACGTCGCCGAGGTGAACCTCGTGCGCGTTCCTGAGGGGCTTTCCGCTTTTGCCTGTGGTGAAGCTGTAGCCTTTGGCGAGGATGCGCTTCGGGTCGGCTGTCTTGACGCGCTCTTCCACGAGCGCGAACCTGGATTTTTCAAGCGTGAGTATTTTCTGCGCGCCGATCGTGAGACCGTCGCGGTCGCGGTCAATGCGCCCTTGTTCTTCTTTGAGAAGGCGGAAGGGGGACTTTGAAAGCTCTTTCTGCGCGCCGTCGAGCCTGCCGCGCTCCTTTACGGTGCGTGAGGAAACGCCCCTGATGAGTCCGCCGCGTATGCGCTCCAGGGATTCCCCGGCGCGCGCTATCCGGAGGCGGACTCCGCTCGCGATGCCTGTGGCGAGCGTCTGCGTCTTGTTCCAGGTGAGTTCCACCTGATGAATGAGGCGCTTCGCGCAGTCGGTCGGCGTGATGCAGGCTTCGTAGGCGGTGAGGTCGAGCAGGCTCTGGTCGATTTCATGTCCGATTCCCGTGAGGACCGGAATATCACACAATGCGACCGCGCGGCATAGTGCTTCGCTGTCGAAAAAGTTCAGATCCGTTTTGGAGCCGCCGCCGCGGACTATGCAGATCACGTCGAGGCCGCGCTCCGCTTTGAGTTTTCCGATTGCGGCGAGCACAGTCGTCTCTGTTTCGTTGCCCTGCATTTTCGCGAATGCCGCGGTGACGCGGAACGCGTAGCCGGAACTTTCGAGCGTCGTGGTGAAATCCTTGTACGCGGCGGTGCTTTCGCCCGTGATGAGGCCCACGCGGAGCGGAACGTCCGCGAGGATGTTTTCCGCGTTCCGGCGCAGAAGCCCTTCGTCCCTGAGACGCTTGAGGATCGCCTGCCTTGTGAGCGCGAGCTCCCCGATGGTGAACGCCGGGTCGATGTCGAGGACGTGGGCCTGCAATTTGCCGTAAGGGACGTAGATGTCCGCTTTCACGAGCAGGTTCACCTTGAGCCCTTCTTTGAGTGAGAACGGAGCGGGAAGCTCGGAAAGCTTTGAAATGAGGCGGGTATATTCGAAGGCGAAGAGGTAGAGGGGGAGCGCCGCGACGGGCTTCACGTTCCCTTCCTCGAACTCGGCGATGTTCAGATAAATTACCCTGCCGCGGTCGGATATTTGTGAAATGACGCCGTGCACCCATACGTCGGGCACTTTTGATTCCAGTAGCCTCTTGATGGAGGTGAGATATTTGCTTACGGGGAAAGTTCTCGGGGCGTCGTCCATATTTGTAAAATGTATCTTTTTTGACATTCAAGGAGATACAGATGAAAATGATCAAGGTTGCTTTGTGCGGAGTCGCTCTCTGTACGGGGTGCGCCACGCATCAGGCGATGGTGGACACTTCGATAAATGAGGCGGAATCCATCGGGACGATCGCGCAGGCCCAGGGTGTCGCTCCTGAAAAAATGAAGGCGGCGCAGGCCGATCTGAAAAAAGCCAAGGCGTTCAATGAGCAGAAGGAATACGAAAAGGCGTGGGCTTCGGCCGATGTGAGCAATCTTGAATACCGGCTCGCGCTCGCGAACGTGACGTTCGATTCCGTTTCGCGCGAGGATTCCTCGCTTGTGAAGGATTTGAACGAAGACACGGAACGTCTTGCCGCATACCGGAGTATCCTTGATCAGGAAACGAACAAGGGCAACACGGAGGACGCACAATGAAACTCATCACTTTATCCGCGGCATTGCTTGCGCTTTCCGCGATGACTTTCGCCGCCGCACCGGCGGATACCACCAGGACCGTGACTAAGGCGATCGCTCCTGTTGCCGCCGCCCCTGCGAAAACGGCGCCCGCTCCGGCTAAACCCGCCGCACCCGTAAAGGGCAGCGCATATTACAAGAAAGTTTTCAAGGCTCTGGAAGATTCCATCCCCGCGAACGCGATTCAGGCGAAGCTGTCCCTCGCGGAAGCGAAAGCCCGCGTGAACCGTATCGTCTACCTCGAAAAGGAACTTCCGAAGAGCGAGGAGATCGCGTCTCAGGCGAAGGCGTGCTCGTTGTATGTGGAACTCATCCGCGTGGAGGCCCGTACTCAGGCGGTGCGCAACAACGTTTCCGCGAACTGGCAGAAGCGTATACAGACGCAGCAGGAGATTGAAACCACACAGGAACGCATCAGCGAGGAACGCAGCGGCAAGGCGTCCACGCTCGCTGCGGACCTTGATGCCGAGCGCACACGTCTCGCGCAGACGAACAAGGCGATGACGGATCAGCAGAATGACGCGGCCCTCCGCGAAGCGCGCCTCAAAGCCGAAGCGGATAGCGCCGCGGCACGCCTGAAACGCGCCGCCGCAGCCCGTGAAGATTCCTTGAACAAACTCCTCGCCGAGGAACGCGCGAAAGCCGAAGCACGCCAGAACGAGGCGCGCAACAAGCTCAATGAACTCCAGTCCAAGCTCATTCAGGTCACGCAGGACGCGCGCGGCATCATCCTTTCCATGTCGGACATTCTCTTTGACGTGGACAAGGCGACGCTCAAACCCGATTTGCAGACGAGCCTCGCGAAGATCGCCGGTATCCTTTCCGTGTATCAGGAACTCGCCGTTTCCGTCGAAGGCCATACGGACAACACCGGCACCGCGGAACATAACATGAAACTTTCCGAACAGCGCGCGCAGAACGTGCTCGACTTCCTCGTGAAGCAGGGTATTGAAGGCAAGCGTCTTTCCGCGAAAGGTTACGGCATGACGATGCCTGTCGCGGACAATGCGACGAAGGAAGGCCGTCAGAAAAATCGCCGCGTGGACCTGGTCATCAAGGACACGGCTCTCAACCAGCCGGCTCAGGCGAAGTAATGGCGAAGACGGTTTCTGCGATGGAAGCGCGCAAGAGCTTCGGACTCCTGCTCAATCAGGTGTCGCTCAAAAACGAGGACATTCTGATCGAGCGTTCGGGGAAGCCACTCGCGCGGCTCGTGAGCGTGAACGCCGCGGAGCCGGATAAACTGGACTTCCGCGATATCGGGAAGCTCCCGAGCGCCATCTGGGAAAAACGCTGAACGGCACTTGTTTTATTTAAAAACAGAAGAAGGCCCCGCCTGCGCGGAGCCTTCTTTCGTATTCAGAACAAATTAACCCTTGAGGGCACCGCGTTCGAGCTTGATAGTGAACGTGGTGATGTCCGCGACTTCCTTCGGTCCCCAGTACTGGATCGGGCCCGGATAGGTGTAGCTTTCCGTCTTCGCCCATTCGGCGCGGCGTGCCGCGAAGTACTTGAACGGCTTGCCGTTCAGCTCCACGAGAGCCTTCTTGATCACGGGCTTGTCCGCACCGGCGCGGCGTTCCATGTTCATCATCATCGTGATGGGAAGGCCGCCGGCGATCCACTTGTCGACACCCTTGGTGAGGTTGCGGATGGAGCTCATGTAGCCGTTCATCTTGTTCAGCGCGAGCACGGAAGCCGCGTAGCCGAGGCCGTAGCAGTAGTCCGCGTCGAAGTTCGACGGGGCGGCGCAGCGGCCTTCGTAACCGAAGAAGTGGTTGAGGGCGGAGAACTTGCCCTTGTAACCCGGGCGGCTCTTGAGGTCCTTCTTCACCATTTCGATCACGAGCTTCTCGGTCTCGATGAGGGAGACCTGCACGTTGCCGTGGCTGTCGCGGCCGAGCATAAGCTGGGCCTGGATGCCCTGCGGAAGAATCTTGAGCACGGCGGCGGAATCGGCGCTGATCCAGCCGCAGATCTTTTCGACCTTGGCGGCGGTGTCGAGGCCTTCGACTTCGCTTTCGTGATGGGCGAGGGCTTCGGAAAGTTCGGAAATGAGCACGCCCACGTCCGGAATGAACTCGAGGAGTCCTTCAGGGATGAGGCACACGCCGAAGTTCTTGCCCTGCGCGGCGCGGAGAGCGACCACGTCGGCGACCTGCTTGATCACCTGGGCGAGTTTCATCTTCTTTTCCTTCACTTCTTCGGAGATGAGGCACACGTTCGGGTGCGTCTGCAGAGCGGCTTCGAGGGCGATGTGGCTCGCGGAACGGCCCATCAGCTTGATGAAGTGCCAGTATTTCTGAGCGGAGTTCGCATCGCGCATGATGTTGCCGATGAGTTCGGAGTAGGTCTTCACGGCGGTGTCGAAACCGAAGGAGGTCTCGATGAATTCGTTCTTCAGGTCGCCGTCGATCGTCTTCGGGCAGCCGCAGACGATGGTGGAAACGCCCTTCTCCTGGAAATATTCGCCGAGCACGGCGGCGTTCGTGTTGGAGTCATCGCCACCGATGATCACGACCGCGTCGAGTTTGAGTTTGTTCGAAACCGCGATGCACTTCTGGAACTGTTCTTCAGTCTCGAGCTTCGTGCGACCGGACTGGATCATGTCGAAACCGCCCGCATTGCGGTAGGCGTCCATCTTCTTCGCGTCGATGGTGATGTACTTGCCGTTCTCGAGGCCGGACGGACCGCCGAGGAAACCGTACAGGACGGAGCTCTTGGAAACGCTCTTGATGCCGTCGTAAATGCCCGCGATGACGTTATGTCCGCCTGGGGCCTGACCGCCGGAAAGCACCACGCCCACGCGCAGGGCCTTCGCCTTTACCTTGCTCTTGCCCGCGCCGAAAGAAACGACGGGAACGCCGTAGGTGTCGGGGAACAGAGCCTTGATCTTCGCCTGGTCGCTCACGGATTCCGTAGCCTTGCCCTTGCTGATCTTCACGTTCAGGGCGCCCTTCCGGAGGGAAGCGGGGAGCTTGGGTTTGTAGGACTGACGCGCCTTGGAGAGCGCGGAAAGATTTTCGGACATAAGTACCTCTTTAGATGTAAAAATCGTGTGCAAAAATAGCAAAGTTTTTTAGGAGGGGGGAGCACCCCCCTGGGCTGCAAGGCGCTCCACCGGCGCGTCTTCTCCGGCTCCCGTCGGTCGCCGGTCCGCGCCGGCGCCTTTCCGCCCACCCCCTCGTCACTCCGTATGCCATTTTTCGTCACCGCCCGCCTCGCCGGGGAATGGATTGCTTCGCCCTATAGTGGCCTGAAAAGAAGGCTTGCCGCAAGGGCGCCGCTGAGTTTATCGACAAGTACGACGACAGAAGGGAGCACTCGTCTCTTGACGGACATACGCCTTCCAACGTATATTTCAGACG
>JBAYFD010000029.1:0-12683 GCA_041667365.1 Fibrobacteraceae bacterium
AAAGGGGCATTATTGGAGAGCTCTTATATCTATCAGTCCCGGACCAACCGGAGCGAAAAGGCGCAGGGATTCTCCACACCCTTTTTCACTTCCTTGTTCTGATGACTCGAATACATTCCCGCATAACCGCTGCAAAGGTTCTTGCCGTGCGTGAAAGTCTTCTCTTCCGTCGATGTCCAGAAGAATGCGTAAGCGCCAATGTAGCAGAAAGTATTTTCATCGTCGCGGTACCCCGCAGGAAGGGCGCTGAAGCCGAAGCGGTCCGTAGCTTTCGCGATGAACTCGCAGGGTTTCCAGTCCTCAGTCCCCTTAAGGCTCGTCCCCACAGCCTCGCCGCCGTTATTTTCGCGCACAAAGCTCAGCATCGCGTTCCATTCATCGTCCGAAGGCAGGTGAAGCCCCGCGGGGCAAGCCGCCTTTATGGATTTCCATTGATAGAGCCGACCGTACTTTTCCGCGTTTTCGGGTTTGTCATCGTAGCAGAAAGAATCTTCGCACTCGAAATTCAGGTTCTGCGCCATCCACACCAGATTTCCGATTTTCACCATGCGGTAAGTCTTTCCGTCGCGGTCATCGGTGTATGATTCAAATTCTGCCATAAAATACCCTTGCTTTAAGTTTAATACAAATTCCGTCACCGGCGAGCGGTGATCTCTGCAATTTTCACAATGCCCGCATTGAACACGGACTCCTCCGCAAGGAGGCTCATCACCACCCAGCCGTCTTCGTCAAAGTCAAAGAAGAATCCCGGCTGCACAAGCACCTGCGCCTTTTCAAGTAACCGGAGCGTGAGTTCTTCATCGTCCGCGCCTTCGAAATGGAGCGCCGCGTACCAGCCGCCCTGAACCCGGGGAATTTCCACGCCTTCCGGGAACGTCGCATACAAAGTTTTCAAATTATTCTCAAGCCGCGTCTGCACGCGCCTCTGGTAATCTAACGAGCTCCCGAGGAGCGGCACGGCGACTTCCTGCGCCACGGAGGACACGCTCAGATACGCGTCCGCGACATATTCCAGCGCTTCGCGGATTCTTTCCGCATTCTTTCCGCCATGGTAAGCGATCCAGCCGAGCTTGAGTTCCGGAGAACCCACCGTCTTGGAAAGTCCGTTCAAAAAGAACACCGGAACGCCTTTGGAATCAAAGGACGCGGGGCGCCTGAGGGACGCGTCATAAACGTAATCGCCGAAGACTTCATCCACGACTAACGCCATTCCGCGGCGGGCGCAGAAATCCACGGCGGCGTTCCATTCCCTTTCGGAAACGCAGTGCCCCGTCGGATTGTGCGGAGAGACGAGCAGAAGAATTTTCGAGTTTTCCGGCGCGGATTCGAGGGAATCGGCGTCGAGCGCCCAGTGGTCCCCCATGCGCTTCAGAAAGTACGGATAGGCGTGCAGGTATTCCAGCCCGGCGAGCGCGTCCAGCAGCGGATATCCGGGAACCGGCGTGAGGATTGTATCGCCCGCGTCACAGAACGTTTTGAAGAGTATGGAGTACGCTTCCGAAGTGCCTGCGGTGAGGATGATTTCGTCCGCATTGAAATCCGCGGAGCGCAGCGCGTAATAACGCGCGACGGCTTCACGCACGGGAAGCCGTCCGGCGGCGCTCGGTTTCCACGTACCCCATTCCGGAAGCGTCGCCTGCGCGGCACTTCCTAGGTCCGGTTCAATGCCCGTGAGGATCGGGGAACAGACGGTCAAGTCCGCGTAAGGGCGTAGTTTCTTGACCGCGGAAAGCTTGCAGAAAAAAGGACTGTCGGAAAGATCTTCCGGAAGCCGCTTCGAAAGCATCAGAGATCCTGGGATTTCCTCTTCGTGCCGGTGCGCGAAATGAGAAGCGTCGTGATAAAGATCCCTGCAGGAATCGCTATCGCAATGCACAGGAGCGCGATTTTCTGCCAGCGTTCAAGCCCGCGTATTTTGTCACGGAAAGCGATGAGTTTAGCCCACATGAGGACCTCCGGTTATTTTGTTCAGAATCAGATGCGCGCGGCGAGCCAGTTTTCCAGTTCGTCGATGCGTACGATATCCTGCTTCATGGAATCGCGTTCGCGGATGGTGACGAAATCCTTGCGGTCCGGATTCACATCATCGCCCTCGCCCACCGTGTCAAAGTCCACCGTGATGCAGAACGGCGTGCCGAGTTCATCCTGGCGGCGGTAACGCTTGCCGATGGACTGCGTCTCATCGTATTCCACATTCCAGCGTTTGATGAGCTGCTGGTAGATTTTTTCAGCGATTTCCTTGACCTTGCCCTTCTTCACGAGCGGCAGGATGGCGACCTTCACGGGAGCCATCGACGGATGGAAATGCAGCACGGTGCGTTCGTCGCCGCCTTCGAGTTTTTCGACATCGTAAGCGTCACAGAGGAGCACGAGGAGCAGACGGTCCACGCCGAGCGAGGGTTCCACCACATACGGAATATAGCGTTTGTTGTTCACCGCGTCATAGTATTCGAGCTTGACCTTGGAAGCGTTCTGATGCTGCGTCAGGTCGTAGTTCGTGCGGCTCGCGATGCCCCACACTTCGCCCCAGCCGAACGGATAGTTGTATTCGATGTCCGAGGTACCGTTGGAATAATGGGAAAGTTCTTCCTTGGAATGTTCGCGGAGACGGAGCTTGTCCTTGTGCACGCCAATTTCGGCGAGCCAGTTCATGCAGTATTCCTTCCAGTAGCTGTACCAGTTCACTTCGGTGCCCGGCTCGCAGAAGAACTCGAGTTCCATCTGTTCGAACTCGCGGGTACGGAAAATGAAGTTGCCCGGCGTGATTTCGTTGCGGAACGCCTTGCCGATCTGGCCCACGCCGAACGGAATCTTCGGACGGACATTGTCCATGATGTTCTTGAAGTTGATGAAGATGCCCTGCGCGGTTTCCGGGCGGAGGTACACGGCGCTGCCGGTGCCTTCGAGGACGCCGATGTGCGTCTGGAACATCAGATTGAAGGAACGCGGTTCGGTGAATTCCGTCTTGCCGCACTTCGGGCAGGCGATTTTGTTATCCACCATCATCTGCGCGATTTCCTGGAAATTCTTGCCGGCGGCGCAGCCTTCCCCGAGCTTTTCCTCGAGGAGGTGATCGGCGCGGAAACGTTCATGGCACGCCTTGCAGTCCACGAGCGGGTCGGAGAAATTGCTCACGTGACCGGAAGCCTGCCACACGCGCGGATTCAGTAGGATGGAGCTGTCAAGGCCGACCACGTCCGGACGGGACTGGACGAACTTTTTCCACCAGAGGTTCTTGATGTTGCGCTTGAGTTCGGCGCCGTACGGACCGTAGTCCCACGTGTTCGCGAGTCCGTCATAAATTTCGGAACCCGGGAAAATGAAGCCCCTGCGCTTGCAAAGAGAAACGAGATCTTTTAATGCGTCCTGAACGGTTTTTGCCATAATGCTGTATCCTTTTGATTACGAGGGCAAATATAGAAAGAGGATGGAAGTCCCGCCGGCGCGCCGCTATAAATAAGGGGATGAAAGCGCCTAAAAAAACGTTAATAAAAATTTTCATTTTAAAATTGACGATTTCAGGCTCAAAAAGCGACCTCTATAACTTTTTTAAAATCGCGTTTAATTTTATGTTGCTTTTAAATTTTAAATCTTTATTTTATGAACATGTCGCAGAGCGCATCCCAGTTTGTCATCCTGAAACCGGCTTTTTACGCAGCCGGGATCTTCGCTGACGGCGAATTGCGCACGGCCATCCCCGGATTTTCCACCCCTTCCTGCATACGGAAGGGGTTTTGCGTTTTAAATAAATTGAGTACTTAAGGCGAAATCGATGAAACTGCTTTCTTTTTCTTCTCTTTTGCTCGGTTTCGCCGTTGCGGTCTCCGCACAGGACGGACTCCGGCCAAAGCAAATAGTCCACCTCCGCGAACCTGTCACTCTCCACATCTCCGAAATGCACGACGAAACCCCGATAGGCGGCGGCGCCATGTCTCCGGAAAAGCAGAACGAAGAACTCGCGAACCTGCAGAAAAACGCCATCGAGAACTCCGGCGTCGGGACGAACAATGAAGACGACCTCCTGAACGAGGATTCCGATAACTCCGCGGCGGACGCCTCCGACGTCAGCGACAGCGAACCGGACGATGCCCTTGAAAGCGATTCCGCAGTCACATCCGGGGACAGCCTCGTCCTCCCCGCAATCCTTTATGTCGACATGAGTAAGGCCGTGATGCCCACTTCCAATATGAAAGTGACATCGCCTTTCGGACCGCGCACCTACCGCATTCACAAAGGCCTTGACATCAAGGTGCAGGTGGGCGACACCATCCGCGCCGCTTTCGACGGAATAGTGACCCGCTCCCGCTACGAACGCCGCGGTTACGGCAACTACGTCGCCATCACCCACGAGAACAACGGCATCACGGAAACAGTCTACGCGCACCTTTCCAAACGCCTCGTCACGGTCGGCGACGAAGTCAAAGCCGGCGACGTCATCGGACTCGGCGGCAACACCGGACGGTCCACGGGTTCGCATCTCCATTTCGAAACGCGCATCGGCGACAACACGGCGGTGGATCCGGCGCAGTTCTTCGACTTTGAAAACCAGACCTACACGCTTTCCACCGTCCCGCTCTCCGTGGAACACGCTCACGCGGACATGGAAGCAATGCAGAAGGTCGTCGCCGAATACAAGGCGCATCACCATTCCCGCCATCACCGCTATGCGAAATACCACCGCGTCCGCTCCGGCGAGACCCTCGGTTCGATCGCCCGCAGTCACCACACCACGGTCAGCAAACTCTGCCACCTGAACGGGATTTCTGAACATTCGAAACTCAAGCCTGGGGACAAGCTCCGCTGCTCGTAATCGGTTTCATCTGATTCATAAGAAAAAAGCTCCGGCGGAACCGGAGCTTTTCATTTGTACTGAAAGGGTCACTTCGCCGCGTCTTCAACTCCGGCGCACGGCGTCTTCAACTGCGCGGCCTGGGACAGTGGCTGGCTTTCGAACGTGAGCTTCTTCGCCACGGCATCGAAATCCACCTTGATCGTCGAGAAATCGACGTACTTACCAAGCAGGAGGCCTTCCGCGACCTCGTCTTCCACCAGCTGCTGGATGCTTCTGCGGAGGGGGCGGGCGCCGAGGGCCGGGTCAAAGCCATGGTCCACGATGAACGCCTTGCCTTCCTTCGAAATTTCGAGCAGAATGCCGCGTTCCGAAAGGCTTTTCTGCAAAGCGCAGAGAAGGATGTCCACGATTTTAATGAGATCGTCGCGGGAAAGGCTGCGGAACACGATGAGGTCATCGATGCGGTTTAGAAACTCCGGCGCGAAGGTGTTTTTAGCCTCCTCGCGGATGGTCGTCTCCATGCGTTCATAATCATCGGCTTCGCTGAGCTTGGTGAAGCCCATGCCCGTGCTGTGCTTGACTTCGCGGGCGCCGACGTTCGACGTCATGATGATGATCGTGTTCTTGAAATTGATTTTGCGGCCGAAGCTGTCCGTGAGGATGCCGTCGTCGAGAATCTGCAGGAGCAGATTGTACACGTCCGGATGGGCCTTCTCGATCTCATCGAGGAGCACCACGGAATAGGGGCGCTTACGCACTTTTTCAGTGAGCTGTCCGCCGCCCTCTTCATAGCCGACATATCCCGGAGGCGCGCCGATGAGGCGGGAGACCGTGTGCTTCTCCATGTATTCGCTCATGTCTATACGGATCATAGCGTCTTCGCTTCCGAAAAGGGCGAGGCTCAGGACCTTGGCGAGTTCCGTCTTGCCCACGCCCGTGGGTCCCAGGAACATGAAGCTTCCCATGGGGCGCTTCGTGTCACGGATGCCGGCGCGACTGCGGCGGATGGCACGCGCGACGCTTTCGACCGCGCGGTCCTGCCCGATGATGCGCTGTTTGAGTTCCTTGTCGAGGTTGAGGAGTTTCTTCGTCTCCTCGCCTGCGATACGGAACACCGGAATGCCCGTCATTTTACTGACAACTTCACGTACGCCGTCTTCGTCGACGACGAGACGTTCCGTCTTTTTCTTTTCAAGCCAAGCTTCCTTGAGACGGGATATTTCATCCTGGAGACTCTTTTCCTTTTCACGAAACTGCGCGGCCTGGGCAAAGTCCTGCGAAGCGACGGCTTCTTCCTTTTGGCTGCTCGTTTCCGCGAGGTCGCGTTCCTTGTCGCGGAGTTCCGGCGGAACGGACATACTCGCGAGGCGCACGCGCGCTCCCGCTTCGTCGATCACGTCGATCGCCTTGTCCGGGAGGAACCTGTCGCTCAGATAGCGGTCGGAAAGGAGCACCGCGGCACGGAGAGCTTCTTCCGTGTATTTCACCTTGTGATGTTCTTCGTAACGCGCGCGGAGACCGTGGAGAATCGTAATGGATTCATCGGCCGTCGGTGGGTTGATGAGAATCGTCTGGAAACGGCGGTCGAGCGCCGCATCTTTTTCAATGTACTTGCGGTATTCATCGACGGTCGTCGCGCCGATGCACTGGAGTTCGCCGCGCGCGAGCGCCGGCTTGAAAATATTGGAAGCATCGAGGCTCCCTTCGGAACCGCCCGCGCCCACGATCGTGTGAAGTTCATCAATGAACAGGATCACCGAATTTTCGCCGCGCTGAAGTTCCATCACGAGTCCCTTGACGCGTTCTTCGAACTGCCCGCGGTACTTTGTGCCCGCGACCATCGCTGCGATGTCAAGCGTCACCACGCGCTTGTTCTCGAGGAGCTCCGGAATTTTCTTCTGCACGATTTTCTGTGCGAGGCCTTCGACGATTGCGGTCTTGCCCACGCCAGGTTCGCCGATGAGCGCCGGATTGTTCTTCTTGCGGCGGCATAGAATTTGTATCAAACGTTCGATTTCTTCTTCGCGCCCGATGATCGGGTCGAGTTTTCCCTGGCGCGCCATTTCCGTGAGATCGCGTCCGAAATGGTCAAGCACGGGCGTCTTGCTGCGCGAAGCGTTCCGCGGCGCGGAAACACCCGGATCGTCGTTCTGTCCGGCGCGGTCGGGGCGAGACTCTTCCTTCACCCGTTCTATGGCCGTCTTGAGTGCGTCATATTCGACGCCCGCGCCAGAAAGCGCAGCGGCGGCCTGGGAATCGGAAATTTTCAGAAGCGAGAGCAGGATGTGCTCCGTGCCGATGTAATTCTCATTCATCTCCTGCGCTTCGACCGCGGAATTCTGCAGCACGGCTTTCGCGCGGGACGTAAATGGCACCATCTTCGGCTGCTGACTCATCGTCACGCCACCGGAGGAAAGCGAGCGCTCAATGTCCAGGGCAATCGTCTCGAGATCCACAGCCATCTTCTTGAGGGCCGCGGCGGCGATACCTTCGCCTTCGCTTATAATGCCGAGAAGCAGATGCTCCGAACCGACCTGGTCGTTGCCGAGCCGGACCGCGGCTTCGCGGGCGAACTGAAGCACCTTCTTGACACGGTCTGTAAATCTTCCTCTCATAAACGCGCCTCCTCTTTCAATTCAAAAGGAACGATCAGGCCCCCGCTCATGTGCACGCGGTGCGTGGCGTACTTCGCCATGCGCTCATCGTGGGTCACGATCAGAAACGCCTGATTAAACTTAGCATTCAAATCCGCGAACAGATCATTCAGCATCGCGGCATTCTTTTCATCCAGATTTCCGCTCGGTTCATCCGCGAACACGAGCGCCGGGTGGTTCATCAAAGCGCGGGCGACGGCCACACGCTGGCGTTCGCCGCCGGAAAGTTCCCGGGGCAGATGTCTCAGGCGGTCGCCGAGTCCGATGGTCGCGAGAAGATCCTCCGCGCGGGCACGGCAATCCTTTTCGCTCACTCCCGCGATGCGCCCGGGGACGCACACGTTCTCGAGCGCCGTGAATTCCGCGAGCAGATGATGGAACTGAAACACGAAACCGACGCCCGTGCGGTGATATTCGTTCCGTTCGGATTCCGGGCGGTGCAGAAGGCTCCTGCCCTCGAAAAGGATATCTCCCGAAGTCGGCGTGTCGAGCGCCCCCACGAGATTCAGGAACGTCGATTTCCCGGAGCCGGAAGCTCCCGTGAGCACGCAGAACTCGCCGCAGCGGAGCTGGAAGTCGATGCCCTTCAGAATTTCAAGACGCTGCCCCGTTTCCTCAAAGACCCGGGTGAGAGCGCGCGTTTCAAGCAGGATTTCATTACTCATGACGGATGGCTCCTACAGGATCGAGGCGGCTCGCCTTCCACGCCGGGAGAAGCGTCGCGAGCACGCACAGCGCAATGCCGATGACGAACACAAGCAGCACGTCCGTCCAGCGCACGAGCACCGGGAAATACGGAAGCACATAGACATCGCCGGGAAGCGTTATGAAATGATACTTCTGCTGGATTCCGCACAAAATAAGCGACGCGGTTCCGCCGAGGATGGTTCCGCCGACGCCGATGAAGGAACCCATCAGCATAAACACGCGCATAATGCTCCCCTTGGAGAAGCCCATACTGCGCAGGATTCCGATTTCCTTTGTCTTGTCCGTCACCACCATAATGAGCGAACTGATGATATTGAACGCGGCGATGAGGATGATGAGGCAGATCACCGCGGCGACGATCAGCTTTTCATAGTTCATCCACTTGAGGAGCGTGACATTTTTCGCTTTCCAGTCAATGCAGTAGTTCGGATATTGCAGGACTTCGGAAGCCCTGTCGAGGCTCGCTTCCGTCTTCCACTGGTCCTTGATGCGGAACTGGAGACCGGTCACCGCATCGCCCATGCCGAGGAGCTTCTGCGCCTCGGGAATACCGATGTAGGCGATGTTGCCATCGTACTCGTACATACCCGTTTCAAAAATGCCGGAGACCACAGTCGCGATCATCCGCGGGCCGCCAGCGCTTATCGCCTCTTCCGGACTTTGGAACGTCTGGATGACGATCTTATCGCCCACGACGACGCGGAGCCTATTCGCAAGCGCGACGCCGAGGATCACCGCCGGGCGTTTCGTTCCGCCCATGTCGGAGAGACTATCAAGCGAATACTTGCCCCACACCATGTGCTTGTGGAGGTCCACCACGTTCTTCGAACGCTCCGTATCGATGCCGTAAAGCACCACGCCGTCATTCACGCGGCGGGAACTGATCCCCACCTTGTAGATGATGTAAGGCGCGTATGCCGTCACGTCGGAATCGTTCTTCATCACTTTGTGCGCAATCTGCTCGTAATTCTCAATCGGCGTCCCGTGATAGCTCAAGACTTCAAGATGCGCGTCCTTCCCGATCATCTGCGCGGTGACCTCGGATTCGAAACCGTTCACCGCCGAAAGGGCGATGATCAGCGCGAAAACGCCGATAGAAACACCGAGCATGCTAAAGACGCCGATGAGGGACACGAACAAGCTCTTCCGCTGCGCGCCGAGATAGCGCCACGCGATGAGCCATTCCAGTTTATTCATTTAATTCTCCGTTATTCTTCGGGCTTCATCAGCGGGAAGAGCTGTACGTCGCGGATCGTCTGCTGATTCGTGAGGAGCATGACCATGCGGTCGATGCCGAAGCCGACGCCGCCCGTGGGCGGAAGGCCGGATTCCATCGCGTGCAGATAATTTTCGTCCATCGGATGCGTCTCGCCTTCGCCGCCGCGTCCGCGCGCCACCTGTTCTTCAAAGAGGGCGCGCTGGCGGACCGGATCGTTCAGCTCCGTATAGGCGTTGCCGAGTTCCCAGCCGTTCGCATAGGGTTCGAACTGTTCGATGAGGCCCGGCACCGAGCGGTGCTTCTTGCACAGCGGCGTGCTTTCCTGCGGCATATCCTTGATAATCACCGGCTGCACGAGATTCGCCTCGCAGGTGAGCTCGAAGAGTTCAATCATCGCGCGCCCGCGGCTCCATTCGCCTTCGAGCTTCTCGCCGTGGCGCTTCCCGATCTCCGCCTTCAGTTCATCGTCGGAGAGCTTCGTCACGTCGATGCCCGCATACTTCTGAATCGCCTCGAACATCGTGAGACGCAGCCACGGGGCCTTGAAATCGATCGTCTTGCCCTGATACTCGATCTTCGTCGTACCGTTAGCGGCGATGCAGGCGCGCTCGTAGATATTCTCGAAATGCACCATCATGTCGTTATAGTCCGCATACGCCTCATAAAATTCGAGGCCCGTGAATTCCGGACTGTGCGTGCGGTCCATGCCTTCGTTGCGGAAATTCTTGCTGAACTCGAACACCTTCTCCATGCCGCCCACGATGCAGCGCTTCAGATAAAGTTCCGGCGCGACGCGCAGATAAAGCGTCATATCCGCGGCATTGTGATGCGTGGTGAACGGCTTCGCGTTCGCACCGCCGTAAATCGGCTGAAGCGTCGGCGTCTCTACTTCGATGAAACCCTTCTCGATCAGATATTCGCGGATGGACTGCATGATCTTCGCACGCTTCACGAATACTTCGCGCACGTCGTCGTTGAGCGCCATGTCGATGTAGCGTTCGCGGTAGCGGGTGTCCACGTCCTTGAACTCGTTAAAGACCTTCTTGTTGCCCTGTTCGTCCACGACTTCCTTCGGCACGGGCAGCGGGCGGATCGCCTTCGCGAGCATCGTCACCTTGGAAGCCTTCACCGAGTACTCACCCGTCTGGGTCTCCATCATCGGGCCTTCGACGCCGATGATATCGCCGAGGTCGATCATCTTCACGATTTCGTAATCCGCCTCGCCCACCAGATCCTTCGCGCACACGACCTGAAGTCTGCCGTAGCGGTCCTTCAGGTGCATGAAGCAGAGCTTTCCCTTGCGGTTGAAGCGCACCACGCGGCCCGCGAAAGAAACGACTTCCTGCGATTTCAGAAATTCATCCTTCCGTTCGTGCAGCATCTTCGAATCGTGCGTGCGGTTGAACTTGTTAGGATAAGCGTCGACGCCCATCTCCTTGAACTTATCGAGCTTCGTCAGACGCGCCTTGACCTGGTCATTGAAATCGAGCATAATGAAAGGATCCTCAGAAAAATTTTACGCGGTAAAGATAGAAAAATAAAGCAGGGCGGGCCCCGCGCTCCGCCCGGGCCGCGCTCTATTCCGGGGGTCCCCGGCCGCGCCTTCGTTCCGGAACACCGTCCGTCCCCGTCCCTCCCGGAACGGAGCCTCCGCGCACACCGCGGAGTCTCCGCCCCAGGGGGTCACGATCGCTCCCGCACCGCGGCGCGTTACGCATAAAAGAATCATTGCGGACTAATTAGCAGTCAGCATCCTTTTAGCAAGTAAACAATTCAAAAAAGAGCCGTATTAATGCGTCAGAACGCGCCGCATTCCCCCGCCGGCGCGGACTGATAAAAATATTCTCCAATGATCTATTCCCCGGGGGGATAGTTATCTATACTTTATGGAAGCACCGTATGCCGGAAAACAGACAGAAAAAACTGCAGCGAATCCTGAAAATAGAACAGCATCTTCGCGAAATCAAGGACGTCGACGTCCTTCTGGAAAATATTCTTTCCAGCGCACGCGAAATCGTCCATGCCGACGCAGGCTCCATCTACATCTACAATGAAAGGGAAAAAAAGCTGACCATCCGCTTCGGTCAGAACGACACCCAGCAGAAAAAACTCGCCCCGGGCGAGAAGCTCCCCTACACCCTTTTCAGTTTCGACGCGACGGCAGAATCCATTTCCGGATACTGCGCGCTCTCCGGCGACTCCGTCAACATTCCAGACGTGTACGCGATGCCGAAATACCTCGATGCGCAGAAAAAAGAAAAGCGCCCCTACGCATTCCAGACCTCGATGGACCTCGCGACCGGCTACCGCACAAAATCCATGCTCACGATTCCGCTCCGCATGACGAACGGGCGCGTCCTCGGCATCCTGCAGATAATCAACGCGCAGGACGACGGCGGCAATATCATCGCCTTTGACGACAATGCCGCGTTCGACATTTCGCACTTCGCGTCCAGCGCGGGGCAGGCGCTCGAATACGCCTACATCACGAACGACATGGTCCAGCGCATAACGCGCATGGCCGCTTTCCGCGACCCGCAGGAAACAGGTCCGCACGTCGAGCGGGTCTCGACTTTTTCCCTTGAAATCTACGACCGGTACGCGAGCAACAGGAACATTCCGCAGAAGATCCGCGAACACTTCCGTGACTCTCTCAAGATGGCCGCCAAATACCATGACCTGGGCAAGGTCGGCATCAGCGACATCATTCTGAAAAAGCCCTCCGGATTCACGGAAGCGGAGCGCAACACGATGAAAGGGCACACCTGCCTCGGCGCGCAGCTCTTCACTCCGGCGGAAAGCGAACTCGATGAAATGGCGCGCGAAGTGTGCCTGTACCATCACGAACGCTGGGACGGCGGAAGCCTCGGATATCCTGGGCATTTCGACTACATGTCCATCAAGCCGGGCGAAAAAATATCATCGGTCAGACCGCTCAGAGGAGATGAGATTCCCCTCGCGGCGCGCATCGTCGCTCTCGCCGATGTCTTCGACGCGCTAGTCCACAAGCGCGTCTATAAGGCGGCATGGACCATCGACGATACGTTCAGGGAAATAGAAAAAGAACGCGGGCGCCAATTCGACCCCGACGTCGTCGACGCATTCCTCCAGATCAAAGACCGCATCATAGCGATCAACAAGGTGCTCTAGCATCAGAAAAGGTCCGCCGCACGGCAGGCCTTTTTTGTATTTAGTATAAAGTTATATGCAATCCGGAATCACCCCGTCGTCGAAAGCAGGTAGGCGTTCACGAACGGTTTGAGCTTTCCGTCGAGGACTCCGTTCACGTCGGACGTTTCCTCGTTCGTGC
>JBAYFD010000030.1:0-12670 GCA_041667365.1 Fibrobacteraceae bacterium
AAGGAATTCTCCGGCACGAACGAGACGAGCCTCAAGGCAATGCTGAATCCGCTCTCGGAAAAAATCGCCGAATTCAGAAATGCGCTCGGGGAAACTTCGAAAAATTCGGCAAAGAGCCTCGCCGAGTTCAGTACAAAGTTCTCCACGGAAATTGCGAATATGCAGAAGATGAACAGCGAGCTGCAGAGCGACGCGAAAGGGCTCACCACGGCGCTCCGCGGCGATACGCAGAAGCAGGGCCGCTGGGGCGAAATCGTGCTGCAAAAGATTCTTGAAAGCTCCGGGCTCGAAAACGGCGTCACCTTCGAGCTTCAGACTTCTTATAAAGCCGGGGACAAGACGCTCCGCCCGGACGCGGTCGTTTATCTGCCGGGGAACAAGTGCATCGTTATAGATTCCAAGGTTTCTCTCACCGCTTACGACCGGTTCGTGAACGCGGCGACGGACGCGGACCGCGCGGCGGCGATGAAGGAGCACGTCGTCTCGCTCCAGAAGCACATCAATGAGCTTTCGGATAAGGACTACTGGAACAACATCGGCATAGGCAAGCCCGGGACGGCCACGCCGGAATACGTGCTAATGTTCGTGCCCGTGGAAAGCGGGCTCGGCGTCGCACTGCAGACGGACCAGGGCATTTTCCTCAAGGCGTGGGAGAAGCGGATCATCATCGTGAGCCCGTCGACGCTCGTCGCGACGCTGATGACGGTCGCCTCGATATGGAAGCAGGAGAAGCAGCGCGAAAACGTGGAGGAAATCGCGCGGAGCGGCGGCCGGCTTTTCGACAAGCTGTGCGGGTTCCTCGAGGACTTCAAAAAAATCGACACGGCGCTCAAGAGCGCGGACAACGCGTATGGCGAAGCCCTCAAAAAGCTTTACGAAGGAAAGGGGGCGGCCATTCACCAGGCGGAAAGACTCAAGGAACTGGGGGCTAAAACGACCAAGGAGCTGCCCGGATTGCAGGGGTAATAAAGCCACTTTATATTTCGCCACTTGCCCTGCTTTAGGACTTTTCATAACTTTAAGCCCGTTAAGGCTGTATGATGGAAATCAAGATTCTTTCTCAACCGGATGACGTGACGTGCGGGCCCACAAGCCTCCACGCCGTTTATGCGCATTACGGTTTAGATGTCCCGCTGAAGGAACTGATCAATGAGGTCGAGTTCCTGGAAGAAGGCGGCACGCTCGGGGTGTTCCTTGGACTGGACGCGCTCAAGCGCGGTTTTAACGTCACCATCTATTCCTACAATCTCCGCATTTTCGATCCGACGTGGACGGAACTTGCGATGCCGGAACTCCGCGCAAAGCTCGAGGCGCTTCACAGGGCGAAACGCTCCCAGAAGCTCCGCAAGGCAGTGGACGCCTATATCCGGTTCATCGACGCCGGCGGGAAAATTGAATTCGAAGACCTGCACAAGGAAATCTTCGAAAGCTACTTCAAACAGGACATCCCCGTGCTGAGCGCACTGAGCGCGACTTACCTTTACAAATGCAAGCGAGAATACACCGGGCCGGGCAACAAGTCCGTGTTCGATGATATCCAGGGCGATCCGACGGGGCACTTCGTCGTGCTTTACGGAATCGATTCCGATGGAAAATTCCTGGTCGCGGATCCGGATAGCACGAACCCGCTCCATCAGAAACCGTATTACCGCGTGGACTGCGACCGGCTCATTCACAGCATTCTGCTGGGAGTCGTCACTTACGACAGCAACATGCTCGTCATCGAGCCTAAAAAATCATGAAACCCCGGCCCCGGCCTAAACCCGAATTTTCACACGCATGTCGCCCGCAGGGACTGTCGTCAAACGTACTTTTAATAACAAAGTATAAAAGGGAAGTCTGTGCCCATACAAAGCAGACAATTGGAGAACTCATCTAACAATGAAAAAGATCATCGTCGTCAACAATCCTAAAAACTGGAAATTCCACGTCCCGGAAGTGGAGGTCGTTTCGGCCAAGGATTACCTGACCAGCCGCGAATTCACCGAACAGAAAACACTGCGCGTGTTTAACCTGTGCAAGGACTACAGCTACCAGAGCAAGGGCTACTACGTGTCGCTACTCGCCGAGGCGCGCGGGCACAAGGTGATTCCGAATGTGAAGAGCATCCGCGACTTCACCGCACCCGCGGTGGTCAAGATCATTTCCGACGATATCGATGACCTCATTCAGCGGAGCTTGAAAAAGCTCACCGGCACGGACTTCGTGCTCTCCATTTACTTCGGTCAGAACGTGAGCCCGCAGTACCTGGAGCTTTCGCAGGAACTTTACCGCCTGTTCCAGGCGCCGCTCCTCCGCGCACACTTTGTGTTTAAACAGAAGTGGTTCATCCAGAGCATCCGCCCCATCTGCGTGGACGAGATTCCAGAAGCGCACCTCGACCTCGTCGACGTTTACGCCAAGGAATACTTCGACAAAACCCGATTCTCCGCTTCAACGAAGAGCAACGACTATCTCTACGACCTCGGCATTCTCATCAACTCCGAGGAAAAGGAACCGCCGAGCAATCCGGACGCGATCCGCAAATTCATCAGCGCCGCGGAGCAGACCGGCTTCCGCGTGGAACTGATCACAAAGAAGGATTACCACCGCGTGGGCGAATTCGATGCGATATTCATCCGCGAAACGACGAACGTGAATCATTACACGTACAGCTTCGCGCGCCGTGCGCAGTCCGAAGGGATCGCCGTGATCGACGACCCGGACAGCATTCTCCGCTGTTCGAACAAAGTATACCTGCAGGAACTGATGACAGTGGGCAAGATTCCGGCGCCCAAGACGGTGATCGTGCATTCTGAAAACAGGCACACGCTCGCGAAAGAGATCGGCTTCCCGATGATCATCAAGTCCCCGGACTCAAGTTTTTCCCAGGGCGTGGTCAAGGCGAAGAACAAGGAAGAACTGGAATCGATTCTCGATCAGATGTTCGAGAACAGTGACCTGCTCATCGCGCAGGAATTCACGCCGACGGATTTCGACTGGAGAATCGGCATCCTCGATGGGAAGCCGCTCTATGCCTGCAAATACTACATGGCGAAGGACCACTGGCAGATTTACAACTGGAAATCCAAGAACAAGAATGACGTGTGCGGCAACTTCGAGTGTCTTTCGATCGAAAACGTCCCCCACGGAGTCGTTCGCACGGCGCTCCGCGTCGCTTCGATGATCGGCAACGGCCTCTATGGCGTGGACTTGAAGGAAGTTCACGGCAAACCGATGGTGATTGAAGTGAACGACAACCCGAGCATCGATAGCGGCATCGAAGACCAGGTGGGCGGAGAAGCCATCTACCTCGCCATCATGCGCTCGCTCCGCCACCGCATCGAGGAACGCCTGAACACGGCGCAGCAGAAAATTCAGCACAGCTTCCACGGATTCTATTACTTATGATTTCTTTGAAAGCCCCCTGGCACCTCTGGGACCGCTGCGGCGTCGAACTTGAATACATGATCGTGGACAAAAAGACCTTGAAGGTCCTTCCACGCGCGGACATCGGGCTCGGCAAAGATGAACACGGCGATTTCGTTTCGGAAACGGAACACGGACCCGTAGGACTTTCGAATGAACTTGTCGCGCACGTTCTGGAAATCAAGTGCGCGGAACCCGTCGCATCGCTCAAGGGCTGGGGAAATATCTTCCACAAGGAGATTCTCCTCGCGAACAGGAAATACGAGGAAATCGGAGCGATGCTCCTCCCCACCGCGTGCCATCCCTTTATGGACCCGCTCACTGAAACGCACCTGTGGCCGTACGAAAGCACGGAGATCTACCACACCTACGACCGAATTTTCAACTGCAAAGGACACGGCTGGGCAAACCTGCAATCGACGCACCTGAACCTCTCCTTTTCGGGCGATGAGGAATTCGGGGCGCTCCATGCCGCAGTGCGCGCGCTTCTCCCGCTCATTCCGGCGATCGCGGCTTCGAGCCCGTACCTCGACGGTTCCTACTCCGGTTACAAGGATGCGCGCATCGAAATTTACCGGCACAATCAGGAACGCGTGCCGTCCATCACAGGCGCGGTGATTCCCGAGGCGGTTTTCAACTACGCGGATTATGACCGTGAAATTTTCCAGAAAGTCGAACGCGACATCGCTCCGTTCGATACGGAACATCTGCTCAACCATTTCTTTTTGAACAGCCGCGGCGCAATAGCGCGTTTTGACCGCGGCGCGGTCGAGATCCGTCTGGTGGACATTCAGGAATGCCCCGATGCAGACGTCGCGATTGCCGAACTGGAAACGGCGACGCTCAAGGCGCTCGCTGCAGGAACGTTCTGCGACCCGCCTTTCCTCCGCACGCTCGATACGCAGAAGCTTGCCGCGATTCTCGCAAAGACGACGGCACTCGCGGAAGACGCGGTGATCGATGACGCCGGCTATCTCCGCGCATTCGGAATCATTCAAGAAACGATGCGCGCGGACGACCTTTGGAAGCACATTTTCGAAGCAGTGAAAAGTTCCATTTCACAGGCGTCCGCGGCGACGCTCGCAAAAATTCTTGAGCGCGGAACGCTTTCGACGTCGCTCTACAAGGCACTCGGCGAGAATCCCGGACACGAGCTGATCGTATACGAATATGCGCGGCTCGCGAAATGCCTCGCGCAGAATACTTTATACGAACCAGAACTTTGACTCCTATATGTCCGGAAAGCGCACCCTAGTCATCACCTGCGAACACGCGTCGAACGCGGTTCCCGCTTTTGCAAAATCCGTTTTCGCCGGCTGCAAAGAACTTCTCGGAACGCACCGCGGTTACGACATCGGTGCGCTCTGCATTTACAGGCATCTCTGCAAGGACCTGCGTCCGGACTATTCCTCCGCAGGCAAGTATTCCCGGCTCGCCATAGACCTGAACCGCAGTCTGAATCACCCGAACGTCTTGTCGGAATATTCGGAAAAGCTCCCGGAAGCGGCGAAGGAAAAACTCCGCGGCATCTGGCGCGCGCACCGTTCTCCCGTCGAGGAATTCATCGGCAAGGCGCTCCGCAAGAGCGCGGACAATCAGGTGCTCCATCTCGGCATTCACAGTTTCACGCCCGTGATGAACGGGACGCCCCGTAACGCGGACATCGGAATTCTCTACGATCCGGCGCGGCCCGCAGAAAAGGAGGCGGCGCGCACGCTCAAAAAGAAGTTCAACGAAGAATATCCGGAATTTAAGATCCGTTTCAACTATCCGTACCGCGGCGCGGCGGACGGGTTCACCACCGCGCTCCGCAGAAAATTCGGCACACGTTACATCGGGCTTGAAATCGAAATCAGCCAGGCATTACTTACAAAGTAACATACTTACTTTTTAAGAAGTTTCCAGAGGCCGAGGGCATTGTATTCGAAATCGCCCTTATGGTAAAGCGCGGACTGTTCCTTGCGGAATTCGAAGTCATTGCCTTCGCCGTCATTCCAGCGCGTTCCCGTATCCACTTCGAGGCCGTCGCGGAACAGCGCGTCCGCGACACAGGAAAGCACGTTTTTCAGGCCATCCATATCGCCGGAAGCGAGCGAGATGTTCAGATCCGGAAGGCCGAAGGATTCCATGCCGAGCGTGCAGAGATTTCCCTTCGCGGCGATGAAATTGAGCCACGCCTCCATAGGGAGCGTATCGGCCACCGCAGCGCGGAAAGCGGCGGCGCTCCAGGCGCAGCCGGACTGTTCCATATAGACGCCGGGAACGCCTGCTCCGAGGAACTGCAGGATGACTTTGTTCACCGCTTCGAATTCCGCGGGTTTGCCGATACTGCACTGCAGAAAGAACAGCGAACCGTGAGCCTTGATGGCGCAGCGCTCCGCATCCGTGAGCGCAAAATGATCCGCAAAAATATCGTCCAGCCCGGCGGCGGGGCCCTGCAGTTTTCCCGTAAAGGAAACGGGACAGCCAGGAATCATGAGCAAATCCGCGGCATTCGCCGGAAGCTGCAGATGCAGGCGTTCGGAAAGGAATGGAAGCGCCGCATCGACGGCGACAGGGAGCGGAAAGGCGAGGATTGTCTTTTTCATTATGATTTTTCAGCGAAGCTGCATAAGCACAGCGGCAAGGAGTCCTTTGGAATCCGGAGATTCGGGTATGCGGCGCGTCACGAGCGCCGTTTCGAGAAGCGTTTCCGCCGAAAGCTTACGCTCGGGGAGGTAACCCGCAAAGCCGGAACGGCGCAGGACGCGCCCGAGATAAACCTGTTCCGTCTGCCCAGGCGTCGGGACGAACACGCAGCTCGCGCCGAGGCGCGCCATGTCCATCACGGTGCTGTAACCGGAACGCGAAACGATATGGCGCGAACCCGCGACCATACGCGCAAAGTCCGGTGTTTCCAGATGCGAAAAAAGCGTAACGTTTTTTGGATGTTCCGCGGGAACCGGGCGACCGGGCGTGCCGAGAATCACGGCGTGCTTCCCAGGAATTTCCGAAAGCGCCGCGATGAGGCGGTTCTGGAACGAAGAGCGCATGGGCTCCGGGCCGGAAATAACTCCGAGGAAGTCGTATTCCCTGGGAGTTCCCGGCACAGGTTCCGCAAAGCGGGAAAGAATTCCGACATACTTCACCGGAAGCGGCATCTGGAGAACATGAGACAGTTTCCCCGCAAGGCCCGGAAAATCAGGGACGTCGGGCACCCATACTTCGGAAAAGCGCTGCATGAATTTCGCATGGTAGCGGGTTCCCGTCTTTTCAAAATAAGAGAACGGGAAGGGAAAGGCTATCCGCAGCTGATGCGTCATATACACGGAATGCGCCTTCACGGAATAGCAGCCGAAACGATTATCCGAAATAATAGCATCAAAGCCGCATTCCTTGACGAGTTCTTCGGCGCGCTGATGTTCCGCCGCCATCACGGCGCGGAGCCGCGGCATGTTTTTCAAGAGCCAGAAAGGCATCGCCAGGCCGACTTTCGGGTAGCGTATTCCGTAAGACGGAAATTCGTGCTGCGCAAGTTCCGGAAATTCGCCCCTGTACAAAGTCGCGATGGAGCCGCACGTCGCAAGTTCCACTGAATGCCCGGCTTCAATGCATGCGCGTATTATGGGAATACAGCGCGTGGCGTGACCGAGTCCCCAGTCCAGGGGTGCGACGAGGATTTTCACTTCGTTTCTCCGGCGGAAAGCCAGATGTCCGCCCAGTCCGCATGGTCGCAGTCCTTGTTCTCGCCTTCGTACACGACGAGCTCGAGGCGCTTCACTCCAGCGATGTTCACCAAAATATTCTGATGATCGCGGGAATACATTTTCTGCGTGCGGAACAGTTCGCGGCCATCGCCTTCAACGGCAAAAGTCGCGCCGTCGCCGCAGGCGCTTTCATCATCCAGACCGATATCGGCATGCAGGGCCGAATAAGTTCCAGGCAAGTTATACGTGAGACGGGAAGACGCATGGGAACCGATACCGTAGCGGAATGGTTCGCCATTCAATTTCATAATATGCTGATCGATGCTCTTTCCGATCTGCGGCTCGCCCCATTCCTGGGTCCAGGACGCCATCGGAAGGCTCTGTATGAGGAGCGCGGACGGTGCCTCCTTGAAAAAATCGCGGAACACGACGGCGGTATCGCCGTCCGGCGTGTAATAACGGAATTCAAAGCGGGAAAGTCCGGCCTCCGACGGCACGGAAAGTTTGAAAGTCGAATCCTTGACGACGTTGTGCGCAAAAGGCTTGCCATTCAAGAGGACATCGAACACGACGGAATCGGGGAATGACTTCTGAATTTCGATTTTTCCATTTTCCACTTCGCCCGTGAACAGATTCTGTTCAAACAGCGAAACGCCGCGCTTGGAAACGATTTTAACGACAGTGAGAGGATATCCGAACAGATCGCTTTTCTGGAGCATCGTCTGCGTTTTGTAGCCCTCAAGAATCGTCTCAATCTGACTCGTGGTCTTGAAGCCCACTACGCGTGAAGCGCGGTCCACGTCGCCGTAGCCGTCCTGTCCGCGCACCAGGTAAATATTGCCACCGCTCCAATTCTGCCAGCGCGCGAAATCATCCGTCGTCCAGTTCATGAACGTCTGCTCGCTGAACGCGCTGTGCCCGGAAGCGAGCATCTGCCACGGGCGGGAATAAATGAACACGGCGTTCTTCGGATAAGGTTTGAGGTAGGTATTCAGGAATTCTTCCTCAATGAGAAGTTTGTTGTTATAATAGAGCATGTTCGATGTATAGCTCTTCACGTGAATAACGGCGAGGCCTACGGAAAGCAGCACGGCCACGATTACCGTGAAGTGCACGGACTTTTCGCCGTTCCCGGGGAACACGAGCACTTCGACGAAATCCTTGAAGCCGAGCGCCATGATGATGGCGAAGAGCGGGAGCGCCACGAGCACATAACGCTGATTAATGTCGATGTCGAACGTACCGGACACATTCACAAGGATGACGAAAATTTGTATGCAGAAAAGAATACCGAGCACGAAGCCGCGCCAGTACTTGCGTTTTATGATGAGCTGGAGCAAAAGCCAAGCCGTCGCCGCAAGCAGAATAATCGTGAACGTCGAGTAGAACGGATTCTTCATAATGCCACCGAACGATGGATCCGTTTCGAAATTCAGCATCACGTGAATATTCGACTTCAGGTTGAAAATCAAGTTATCGATGGAGTGCGCAGAATGTTCCCCGCCCTGGAAATCGTAACCGCGGTAAGCGGCCATCGTATTCACAGCGGGCCAGCTCAGCGCGACCACGGACAGGACGAACGCAGGCAGACGATAAACTTCGCCGCGGAAATAACGCCAGTAATAGATGGCGAACGGAATGAACGCGAACACGGTCTCCTGGCGCGTCTGCGCAAAGAATCCGAGGAGCGGAACGGTGAGGAAGAAATGTTTCCATGTCACTTCGCGCGTAGGGACGAGCGCATACCACGCCATAAGAAAGCTCAGAAGCGCGATGTAAAGGACTTCCGTCGAGGCGGAACGCGCCTGCAACAGGTAGATGGGCATGCCGCCGAGGAACGCCGTCGCCGCTAGCGCGAGCCAGTCATTCCTGAACCAGATCGAAAGCGCGAAAAAGAACGCGACGAGGCTCAGGAGATACAGCGGAAAGTTCACCTTGAGCGCCGTATCGCGGTTCGGAGCCGCGACATAGAATGTCATTGACTGCACGAACCCGAGCGCCTTGCCTTTGAAGTTGTTCACTTCCGTGACGCAGTCGAGCTTGTCTTTCCCCCATGTTCCCTCATTGCAAATTCCGCCTGAATGCGCATAGCGCATCTGGAGCGCCATCGATTCCCAGCTCGTCTCATCGCTCAGCACGCGGTGCGTATTCTGAATGTGCGTCACCGCGAACACGGAGAAGAACACAAGGAGGGCGCCGAGGACGATGAGGCTCCACCTGCACGGCAAGTGCCCGCGCACCCTGCGCACGAAGTCCTTCGCATTGAGAGCAATGCCCGCGAGCAGAAGCACGAACGTTCCGAGAATGGAGAAATAACCCCACTTAATGTCCCAGGCGCGCGCCTTTTCAACGGACGTAGAATTGAATACAGCGAATGAAATTCCGAGAGCGACGACCGTGAAGAGCGCTATATAGGCGTCCTTCTTATTCAGATGGAGGGAGTCTAATATCTTTTGCATGCGCTGAATTTAAAAAAATTACGTTACAAGTTTCTTTTATGCGCAAATGACAGGCAAACAAAAAGGCCCGCGCCATTGAAGCGCAGGTCCTTGAAAATCAGGCGGAACGAAACGTTACTTAACTTCGAAATAGTACGTCTGAAGCGTTTTGCCTTCCTGGACGAGCCGGATGATCTGCTTCCCCCTGGGAAGTACGCCAGTCACCTTGAACAGACCTTCCGCGACATAAGTCACCTTGAGCTGAGTGCCCTTTTCTGTGTTCGCAAAAATGCCTTCCTTGTCCGTGCCGAAGCCGGTGCAGTCAGGGTGACCCGAAACCTGGGCGGTGATCGCCGGATACGTGTACGCTTCAATCGGCGTGGTCACGGAAGACGCATTGCAGTAAAATACAGAAAGTTCCGGATCCACCACAAGCGGTGCCGGAAGAACGTTTGTCTTGAGTTCCTTCGGGGCCTTGCTCTTCTGATCGGGAAGCTTGCTCGCATTCATATCCTGCGTGTAGCTTTTGCGGTAACCGACGGATTCTTTGCACGTTCCGGAGAACAGCACCCAATCATTGGAAATCTTGACGGGACCGGATTCGGAGCCCTTGTAGAGACCCGGTTCAAGCTGGTTGCTGTATTCGTACAAAGTGACCTCGGCGTTCGGCTTTTTGTCCGTGGTCGTCACCATCGTCGTGCCCAGCACATACTGCACGCGGCGGGCCTTGAGAAGATAGGATCCTGTCGGAACCTGTTCGAAGCGGAACCGACCGACACGCAGGGAATCCTTGTACACATAAGTATCCTTATATGTAGAATAGATGGTAGAATCCATCCACACCGTGGGCATTTCGACGGGCTTGTTCGTGAACGGGTCGAGAACGACGCCGGAAACAGCTCCTTTCTTTTGGCAACCCGTGAGGGCCATGGCGGCAGCGCCGACCAGCAGGGGGAGAAGAATCTTTTTCATCTGAGAAAACCTCGTTAAAAATAAAGTGATGTAATTATACAAAAAAGCGCCGCGCTATTCAATCATTTCGGGCAGTCGTAAATAAAAAAAAAGGACTTCCGTGAGGAAGTCCATATTTCTTTCGGAGAAGCCGGAATTACTTGGATCCCTCTTCTTCCTTCGCTTCGGGAGCGGTCTTGCGTGTTTTGCGCTTTGCGCCCACGATATTGACCTTGGCATCCATGCTTGTAGCGGCATAACGCTTGTTGAAGCGATCAATGCGCCCCGCAGTATCCACGTGGTGCTGCTTGCCCGTCCAGAAAGGATGCGTGTCAGAGGTGATTTCCAGAGAAATCACGCCATATTCGACACCATTGATCACTTTCTTTTCGGTAGTAGGCTTCGTGGAGCGGGTAAGAAATTCTTTGCCCGTATTCGCATCAACGAACACGACCGGTTTATAATTAGGATGAATGCCTTCTTTCATTGTGAAATCCTGCTGATTCGACGTTTTGAAAGCCCAAATCTAGGTGTATTTGCCAATTTTGGCAAGAGTTAAATAGTATTTTTGGGCTATGAAATTGAGTTTTTATCTTTCTTTTGCGACCGCGTTCTGCATTCTATCCGCCTGTTCCGAAAATACAGCCCCCGTACCCCGCCTGAAGCTCAATTACCGTTACAATCTCAAAGCCTGGCCGGACAAGGCCTACATCGCCTCCCTGGATTCCGTTCTCAAGGCCGAGCCGGTAAAAAAGGACACATCTTCCGCAGGAACGGAAATCGCCATCAATACGCACCAGATGCCGACGTTCAAGCTTCCCTCGAGCCGCCGCATCCTCACCCAGTCCGAACTTGACGGCAATGCCGCCGGCAAAGCGGCGGTAAAGAAGCAAACCGCAGGGACGGCGCAGACGACCGCCGTGCAAACAGTGCAAACGGCAAAAGTAAAGACGCAGACGGGGCCGGCCGGAGCGGAAGCCTTCGCGGACAAATTCGCGGACGCACTCAGCAAGTGGCAGTCCGACCCGACGAACGTGCAGCTCTACAAGATCGTCGATGCGGACGCCTCCGAAGACCTGTTCCATCTGCTCTCCCGCGCCTACGGCAAGGACGCGACGAAGCTTCCCCGCTTCTTCACGCTTTCCTCGCTCCAGTCCGTAAACCCGGGCGTCTCCGTCGAACATCTGAAGAAGGGCGACGCCGTGCGCATTCCGCGCCTGTAAGTCCGCGCCGTTCAAAATTTCAGAGCATAGAAAAAGGCGGAACATCTTCCGCCTTTTCCTGTGATCATTTCAGTCGAAATTTCAGAGGACGCCCTTGGAGCTAGGAACGCCCTGAATGCGGCGCGAGGGCCCGACAGCCATGGCGACGGCACGGGCGAACGCCTTGAAAATCGCTTCAAGGGAGTGGTGATTATCATCGCCGTAGAAGAGCTCGACATGCAGGTTCATCCGCGCGTTCTCGCCCACGCTCTTGAAGAAATGTTCGAACAAATGAGCGTCCATGTTGTCCGCGCCGACGGTAGCGGCAGGGAGATTGACGCGCCAGACGACACCTATGCGGTTGCTGAAGTCCACGCACACGCGGGCGAGGGCCTCGTCCATAGGAACAAAGTAAAAGCCGTAGCGTTCAATGCCCTTCTTATCGCCGAGGCACTTCACCAGCGCTTCGCCGAAAACGATGCCGATGTCCTCGATGCTGTGATGCATGTCGACCTGCTTGTCGCCCACGCACTTGACATCAAGCGTAAAGCCGCCGTGCACCTGAAACAGGTCCAGCATGTGATCGAGGAACGCGGACCCCGTGTCAATCTTGCCGCGGGAAGCGTTGTCAAGGTCGAGCGAAAGGGTAATCTTCGTCTCGTTCGTATTGCGTTCAATCGTTGTCTTACGCATCAGCGCCACTCCTTGATGACCTTGCCGTTCAGCACACAGAGGCGCGCAGTGCGTCCGTTAGGATTCACCGGCACCTGCACCGCCGCTCCGTTCACCGTCATCTTTACGACGCCGCCCGGATTTCCGATGATGATGTACATCGTGTCCGCGGAATTGTAGCTGATCGTCGGGTTCTTTTCAGACAAATTAGCTTCCTTTTGAAAATCAGGGTCTTCGGCGTGCTTCTTGATGCCCACCCAGGAGACGCCTTTCGCGCCGGCGGTGATGTTCACGGAACTTTCCCCGGCGGCGG
>JBAYFD010000031.1:0-12484 GCA_041667365.1 Fibrobacteraceae bacterium
CGCCTGCTCGCGCCGCACGTCTCCGTATGGCATTTGACGCGCACGCCTTACGCGCGTTTCCGTGAAGCGGAAGACCTCGCGGAGCTTCTCCGCAGCCGCGGTTTGAATGTGGGCCTCGTTGCGCCGATGTCCGCTGATTTTTTAAACAAAGTATCGGCGGTGTCCGGGGATTCTCCGGTGCTCGTGACGGGTTCGCTCTATATGATCGGGGCGTTCATCTGCCTGAAGCGCGATGAATTCGACGGACTCAGGTTCTTCCGGGGAATGACTCCGGGGACGAACGAAAAGCACTGATTATTTCTTTTATGTTTGTGAATGCGCACACGGGGAGGCTGATGACGCCTCCGCATGCCGCTTCCGTATACGGATTCTCCGCGCTCTGCAGATCCGCGAAGCAGGGCTGCCTGTGGAGCGCGCGCGGGTAATGGATGCAATAGGGAATGCCTGCCGTGTCAAGAAATTTATCAAAGGCGGCGCGGTCATCGCATAGCAGCGTGTACTGCGCATAAGTGCTTCCGTTGCCGGCTGCGATCTGCGGCGTGCGTATTCCGGGAATACCTGCGAAAAACTGATTATACAGTTCCGCGTTGCGCACGCGGCGGGGGAGTTCTTCATTCAGATGGCGGAGCTTTACGCGGAGTATCGCCGCCTGGAGCGCATCCAGCCTGCTGTTGAGTCCGATGCGTTCGTGAAAATAGCGCGAGGAACATCCGTGGTTCGCAAGTTCCCGTATGCGGTGCGCGAGTTCGTCGCTTGCCGTGAAGACGGCGCCGCCGTCTCCGGAACATCCGAGGGGCTTCGTGGGGTAAAAGCTGGTCGCGGCGATGTCGCCGAACGTGCCGGCGGCTCTTCCGCATTGTGAAGCGCCGAAACTCTGTGCAGCATCTTCGATGATCCACAGTCCGTGCGCGTCGGCAATTTTCCGGAGCGCCTTGTAATCCGCGCATTGCCCGAAGAGATCGACGGCGATGATCCCTTTTGTCCGCGGCGTGATGAGCGCTTCTACGGATGCGGGGTTTATGAGGTAGGTGTTTTTGCCGATGTCCGCGAAACGCGGAATTCCCCCGAGAATCGCGACGCATTCCGCGGGCGCGATGAAGGTGAAATCGGGGACGATGACTTCGTCGCCGCGGCTTATGCCCAGCGCGAGAAGCGCGAGCGTGAGCGCATCCGTGCCGCTTCCGCAGGTGATTGCGTGCGGAATTTGGATGTAACTGCAAAGTTCCTTTTCAAGCGCGTCGATTTCAGCCCCGCCGACGCTGTGCCCGCTGCGGAGCACTTGGAGCGCCGCGCCTTCAAGTTCTTCTTTATAAGCGAGCCATTGCTGCGGTAAATTGACGAACGGTATCACGGAGCCAAAGCTAAAAAACTATTTTACGTCCATGTCCGATTTTTCAAAGTTCGCGCCACTTCTTCCCGCGATGCGCGATGCGGGTGTCGCCGTGATGAAGAATTTCCGCGAGGGCTTCTCCGTAAAGCGGAAGCCCGATGACACTCCCGTGACGAGCGCGGACCTGGAATCCGACAGAATCCTCACCGCGGCGCTCCGTGCGGAGTTCCCGGAAATTCCTGTCATCTCCGAGGAGACGGCGAAGGACTTGTGGACCGTGCGCCGTACTTGGAAAAAATTCTTTCTCGTGGATCCGATCGATGGAACTTCGGAATTCGTCGCGCACCGGAATGATTTTACGCTGAACATCGCGCTTGTGGAAAATGGTCTTGTGACGCTCGGGCTCGTGGGCGCGCCTGCGACGGATGAACTTTTCATCGGCTGCGGGAATGCTGCATTTGTATTGAAACTTTCCGATCCGGACATCCGCTCGTCAAAGCCGCTCCGTCACGTGCCTGCGATCGATCCTTTAGAAGGGAAGCTCCCCGCGTGCGCGAGAGTCCTTGTGAGCGTGCTTCACCGCGACAAGGAAACTCTTGACTTTGTATCAAATGCGGGCGGAACTGCCCTCCCCGTGGGCTCAAGTCTCAAGTTCTGCCGTATCGCTGACGGCTCGGGCGATTATTACCCGAGGCTGAAGAAACTTCACGAATGGGACATCGCCGCGGGGCATGGCGTCCTTAAGGCGGCGGGCGGAAACGTCTATGCGCTCGGCACCCGCGACGAACTCCGTTATGGCTCGGAAACCTTGGAAACACCTGCGTTCGAGGCTTATTAACAATGGCATCCGAAGCGCTCCGCACCGGCACCCTCTATTTCCTCGCGCTCGTCATCGCGCTGTCTCTGCATGAATTCTCGCATGCGCTCGTCGCGCTATCCCTCGGAGACACTACGGCGAAGGACCGCGGGCGGTTCACGCTCAACCCGGTCGCGCACCTCGATCCCCTGGGAACACTTCTCCTGCTTTTCCTCGCGTTTCAAGGCGTCGGCATCGGCTGGGCCCGTCCTGTGCCCGTGGATCCGTCCCACCTGCGCGGAAACATGCGCCGTTCCATGGGCGTCGTCGCTCTCGCCGGACCGTTTTCGAACCTTCTCCAGGCGGTCATCGGCTTCAACCTCTACCTTGCGTTCGCCGTTTTCATCGTTCCGCACCTCGCGGTCGGAAATCAGGGCGTCGCCCTTGCCGCGGATTTCCTCGAAGTATTCGTCCGTGTGAATCTGAGCCTTGCCGCGTTCAACCTCATTCCGCTTTATCCGCTGGATGGGGCAAAGGTGCTTTCCGCGGTTCTGCCCGGGGACTGGAGCCGCCGCTTGGACGTATTTTTCCTGCGCGTGGGGATGTGGCTGCTCGTCCTCGTCGTCCTGTGGGACTGGATCCTTCCTGTCCGCGGGCCTCTTTCCTGGATTTTAGGTCCTGTTCTTCAATTTTTGCTCCGCCTCGTGGCGTATACCGGTTTTTGGGCGGGGACTTGACCGATTTATGGAATTGTGCTACATTTGGGCTCAGTTAATATTGTAGGTCTTCACCCGGAGATATAAAGGTGCCTAATCATCAATCTTGCAAGAAGCGCATTCGTCAAACAGCGAAGCGCACTGTTCTCAACCAGTCGGTCCGTTCCGCGATCCGCTCCAGCCTTAAAACTATCCGCACTGCGACCACCAAGGACGCAGCTCTGAAGGAAATGCCGCGCCTGTTCAGCATGCTCGACAAGGCTTCCGCTAAGGGCCGTGCGGGCTTTTCCGCTAACCGCGCTGCTAATTACAAGGCTAAGATTGCGAAAGTCGTAAACGCCCTCGGCGCAACGAAGACGGCCGCTAAAGCTTAATCAGCCTTTCTGCTTTTGAAGATAAAGACCGGCGCCTGTGCGTCGGTCTTTCCTTTTTGGAATAGTCAGAATAATGCTTTTTTGTGAAAGAAAGAACGGTCTATGTGAATTTTTGCTAGATTAGGTACAATTATTAAGGAAAAAGCATGTCCTCAATTAACTTCGCTACTCGAGAAATCAGCTGTAAGGTCGTATATTACGGACCTGGTTTGAGCGGCAAGACAACGAATCTGCAGGTCATTCATCAGAAGATGCCGCAGGATAAGCGTACGGACATGGTCTCTCTGGCGACGGAAGGCGACCGCACGTTGTTTTTTGATTTCCTCCCGCTGAACCTTGGTGAAATCAAGGGATTCAAAACCAGATTTCAGCTCTATACCGTTCCTGGCCAGGTTTATTACAACAGCACGCGCAAGCTAGTGCTTCGCGGCGTTGACGGCATTGTGTTTGTCGCGGACTCCCAGCGTTCCCGTGAAGCGGAAAACGTGGAGAGCCTTCAGAACCTCTGCCAGAATTTGCAGGATTACGGGATGGACCTCGATGACATTCCCCTTGTCCTGCAGTACAACAAGCGTGATATGGAAAGCGTGTTCTCCCTCGACGAGATGAACAAGCTCCTGAACCCGCGCGGAATTCCGTTCTTCCCGGCGACCGCCCACAACGGCAAGGGCGTGGTGACGACACTCAAGTCCATCGCCATGCTCGTCATCGAAAAGTTCAATGTGAAGCAGGGCTTCCTGCGCAAAGCCGCGGAAAGCGTCAATAACACCGGCATTCATGACGTTACGCTCAATAAGGATGGCTTTTCCATCTCGAAGACGGAACAGTCCGCGGCTCCTCAGGCCCCGGCAGCTCCTTCGCCGGCGTCTCCGTTCCACATGCCGTCGTTCGCCGCACGGGTTTCCTCTGCGATGGAAGATCCTTCGCGTGCCGGCGCCGGCATTTTCCAGAAAGCGTCTCCGGCCTCTCCTTTTGCGCGTCCGTTCCCCGGCGCCCAGCCTCAGATGCCTCGGACGACGCCTGCCGGATTGCCAAAACAGCCTGAAGTTCCGGAAGATGAAATTGAACTGCGCCCATACGTTCCTAAAAAGAAGCAGTGAGCCGAAGGAATTAATTTATGAGTGATTTTGCAGTTTACAGCGAAGATGCGGAAAAAGTCAGACGGCTGATGCTCGCTTATCAGGCGAGCGTGAAGGCGGACTATGTCGTGCTCGCGCACCGTGACGGTTCCATCATCGCCGAGGTCGGCTCCATCGGGATGGATGCGACTCCTCTTGCTGTGCTGAGCTCCGCTTCTTTTGATTCTGCAAAACAGATCGGCATGATGCTCGGCGAAGGAACGTTCCAGTCCGTGTCCTATACGGGCGAACACCGTTCCATCTATATCGCTCCGGTCGAAGATTCCCTGCTTCTCGTACAGATTTATTCCGGTTCCAAACTTCCGAACCGCATTGAAGATTACAACAAATTATTAGTAGAGAAGCTGGTGGACGCCGTCCCTGCTTTCACGCAGAACACGAGCCGGCTTCCTCGATAGGGGTTCCCCGTGTTAGGCCTTCCGCCGCTCCGCTATTTACGAAAGACAACGCTTATTTTCGTCGTTGTTTTTTTGTGCTTTCTGGGACATCGTTTGTATGTAACGTTCTGTCATGCGCCCGCGAATGATGTCGCCCCGACGGAACTTGTAAAAAATTCATATAGCGTCGTCTGCCGGAATATCGTGAACGGAGCGCCGTTCGGCGTGGATTCCGTGTTTCAGGAACACAGCCGCCTTTATTACTACTCTCCGCTGAAATCTGTGGACTGGGGCATGCCGGGCGATTCCGTGCGCCACGTCTGGTTTTCCGGCGCGGATACGGTGGAACGCGTCGCTTGCGAAGTGCTCGGCAATTTCTGCGTGAGCTCGATAACTCCTGAACTTCTGCACGAAGGGCCGTGGAGCGTCGATGCTATTCAGGGCAGCAAACTTTTATCGAGCCGCCAGTTCAAGGTCGAAGCGGCGGGGCTGTAATCGTTGAATTTCCCGGCGGCGCTTGCGCTTTCCTTTTGCTTAGCGGCGTCTGCTTTTGCCGGTTCTTCGCTTTCCGGCATGGACATGGATACAGTTCCCGTATGGAGAGGCGTCCCGTTTGCGCCCCGTGCCGCGGATTCCGGAACGGCTCCTGCTCCGGATTCCCTTAAATTAACGGCGAAGGGATCCAAGACGATATCCGTCGTCGTCGGTGACGGCGGCACGCAGGTGGATCAGGAACTGCATCTTTCGCTCCAGGGGGAGATCGCTCCGTCGGTGTACGTGGACGCGCTCCTTGCCGACGTGGGGCGTGAAGCCGGCGATCAGCGCACGGCGACGCTTCAGGAAGTGGATCAGATTTATTTTAACGTGGAATCGCCTTCTTATTTTCTGCACCTGGGCGACCAGACGTGGACGCAGGATGCGCTCGGACTTTCCGGGCTTTCGAGAAGCACCCTCGGCGCGGGCGCGGGCGCGAAATTCGGGCATACGCAGGTGCGGGGAGCCGTGGGTTATGATGAACTCAAGCATATATCGTCCGTGTTCCGCGGCGTGGACGGGCAGCGCTCGGGCTATTTGCTGAGCACCGGGGCGACGGATGATTATCTGTCGATCGTGCCGCGGTCCGAGACGGTGTGGATGAATGGGACGAAACTTTCCCGCGGAACGGATTACACGGTGAATTATGCGGGCGGTGTCCTGGATTTCAAGGGACTTATCGTTCCCGGGACGGACGATGAGATCCGCGTGGAATTCGATGCGTACAATTCCGGCGGCATTCAGACGATGAAAGCCGCGGACTGGAATTACCGCACGAAGAACCTGTGGCTCGACGTCGCCGGGTTCCGTTTGGAGAGCGATGTGAGCAGGCTTAAACGCGGAACGTGGAGCGATGAAGATTATAAAATGCTCAGGAGCGATACGGGCGGGACGTTTGACCGTTCCGATACACTCGATGCCCTGGAGCGCCCGTGGCGCATGGACCGGATGGGCGCGCGCCTCCGCTGGGAAACGGGGAACCGTTTCTTTGCGGACGGGGAAGTGGATTACGGCAAGATGGACACGAACACTGTTTCGGATAAGGTGGGCGGGCCTTCGGGGCGGGCGTTCCGCTGGAAATTTTCGTCCGACAGCACATCGCTGCAGTCGCATGGAATCCTGAAAATTGAGAATTCCGGGGATTACATCGAGGAAGGCTACAACCCCGGGCTTTATTCCGGGGCGGAACGCAACTGGGATTCGTACAAGTTAAAGAACGACTGGGATCTGGACAGCGCGGCTCTTCCGGGCGGGCTCCGCTATGATGACTTTCTTTCACAGCTCAGACTTCCGGCGCGGTATTTCGCAGGCGGAGAATGGGGGTATCGCCGGAGCATCGAGGATTCTTCGTGGAATTCTTCGCGCGCCCGTATCTTTTTGAATCACCGGGGAACATCCGCGACATCGGAAATTTCGCTCGTCCGTGTCGCTTCGTTACAGGATAAGGAGATGACGCGCTACCAGGCTCTGGGAAATGCCGCGTACACGGAGGGTTTCATCCGGCCTTTCGGAAAAGGGGCGTACGGAATCTGGTACAAGGATTCGGCGGCGGCTTCCTGGAAATCGGAACACCGCGAAGCGCAGGGCGGTTTTGAAATCGGGCAGGATAAGTGGAACGTGCGCGAGGCGCTTCTTGGCTCGCAGGTACGCACGGATGAAAATAGCGACGCTCTGGAAGATTCATTGCGGACGCGGCAATGGGATCAGTCCGCGCGTTACACCGGCAGAAATTTCAGTTTCACACATCTTCTGCAATACAAGAAGACCTGGCTGGATACCGCCGGCGATGCGGATTCCTGGGTGGCGGAACAGGAACTGACGTTTGGGCGCGGCGACCGGGACGCGCTTTCGGGCAAGGCGACGTATAATCTGGGACTCACCAAGGAACAGCCCTACGTCGCCATCTATAAGAAGGTCGCGGACGGCACCGGGGACGTGCTCTACGATAGTCTCACCGGGGAATTCATCGAGGGCGTGGACAACGGCAATTATACCTACGAAGGCATGGGGCGCGACGATTCTGTCCCTGCGGTCATCGCGTCTTCCGCCGCGCTGACCCTGAACGTTTCCCTGCTGCCGGGGGCACTTCTGCACGTGACGCATGGCTTCCTGCACGATATTTCAATCGGGTTCGACGGCAGCGCGGAAGCCCGTGATACGACGGGTACGCGGATTTATCTCCCGTCTTTTTTGCGCGCGGATCTCCGTGACCGCACGAGCGGAAAGTTCAGCTACGAAGGCAATCTCGAATGGACGCACCCTTCGGGTGAAGGAACGGTTGCGTATAAAGTGGGAACGACGAGCGAAAAGAAAAATACGGCGCAGTACTATTTCGAAAATAGGCTCTGGCATGAATGGAACGGACGTTACTCAGGGCGAAAAAAGGAAACGTGGAGCGCGGAAGCGCGCCTCGAATACGTGGATCTGAATTCCGTGCAGGTGATGAACTGGAACATCCGCGAAGTCCGGCTCTACTGGAAACGGGAACTTCCCTTGAATTTCGCCGTGAAACCCGGTGGCGCGCTCCGCAAAGGCTCGGGCGAGGACGAAGAGGAAACTCTGGATGCCTTGTTGCGCCAGGGCAGCCTTGAACTTTTATGGAACAATCAAAAGGGGGCGACGGCATCGCAGTCGTTCAGCGCGACTTACGTCACCACGCGGAACGAGGAGCTTCCGTATTCCATGATGTCGGGCTTCGATAAAGGGGTCACGTACCGTGCGGAAAGCGTCGCGAGCGTGGATGCCGCTAAATTCCTGACGCTTTCGCTGCGTTATGTCATCCGCTTCGGCAGCGCGGAGAGCGGCGTGTTCCAGAAATTATCGATGGAGGCGAAAGCGTTTTTCTAATGCGCAAGATCCCTCTTTACATCATCTTCATTTTGCTTGCAGTTCTTCCGGTCGTTGCCGCGGAGTGCATTGTGAAAACCGTGCGCCTGGAAGGCTTGTTCAACCCCGATGCCGCCGCGCTTTACGAAGGCTTCCGGAATGAACGCTGCTCTGCTCTCGATGCAAAGGATTCGGAACTCGTCGAATGGCATGTGAATCATGGATTCCCGGCGGTGAACGTCTCGTGGACGCTCGATTCTGCAGGCGTTGCCACGGTGCGCCTTAACCGCGGGGACGCATGGGTATGGGCGCCTCCGGAAAACCGTGAGAAAGGGAAGACGCGCAAGGATGTATTCGGAAAACTTTCGGGCTTGGAAACCGGCGGACTTGTTTCCCTTTCGGACCTTTCCCGCGCGGATGATAAACTGGCGCGCTCCGGTTATTACGAACGTACCGTGCCCGTGCGCGTTTACCGGGATTCTTCGCGAAACCGTCTCGTGCCTGTGTTTTCGATGGCGGACCTGCAAATGAACGAACTCGAAGGCTACGTCACTTATGCGAGCGGCGAAGACGGCGGCTGGTCCGGCTCCATTCTTGTTCAGTTGTACAACATCCAGGGCACGGCGCGCGATCTTTCCATTTCGGGCGAGACCGGCGACTGGGAGCGCAGCCTTGACTTCTCGTACAAGGAACCGTGGATCCTGGGCACGGCATGGGACGGCATCGCCCGCGGGAGCGTCGAAGATGATTCGAGCTACAAGAGCGCGCTTTTCGAGGCGGGCTTCCGCAGGAACATAGGCTTTGACTTTACGTTTTCCATTCTCGGGGGCATCGGGGACGACGAGTGGACGACCGCGTTGGAAACTTCTTACCGGAGCGAAGACCGCTTCATCCTGCCACGGAAGGGCTCGCGTTTCGACGGATCCGTCACCGTGCACAAGAAGCGCACGGATTCCACGGATATCCGCGTATCCGCCTATTGCAGCGGCCGTCATCTGATGCCTTTGTACGGGAATTTCATACTGCAGACATCGTTCATGGCCGGAACGCTCCTCCCTACGGGCAAGGACTACGAACTGGAGGACTTGTATTCGCTCGGTGGAATCAACGACATCAAGGGATACCGCCCGGGCTTTTTCCGCAGCCGCGCGTATGGCGCGACCGAAGCGGACCTGCAGTGGCAGGGACTCCCCAAAACGGCGTTTCATCTGTTCTTCGAACCGGCGCTCCACCGCGCCCGCGCTCCGGAGCATGGCTGGGCGGATACTTACAGCTATGGCCTCGGACTTACGCAATACCGGGAATCGTGGAGCATTTCTTTGTATTACGCGCTCCACAAGGGCAGCGATCCTCTCGGGGGGCTGCTGCACTTCGGCGTGAAATCCCTGTTCTAATCCTGGGAGGGGACGATGGAGAAGAGTGTGAATCCGAGCAGGGCGATTGCGGCGATAAGCACCAGTATCGCGAATATGGCGAGGACGAGATAGGTCGTCGCGAGCGCCTTGGCAGTGTCGTCATTTCCGGTGAGCTTTCTGTTCGTCGCCGGGTAAGTGCCTGCGGCGATGTGGAAGAGGTCGACCGCGTTCCAGATGAGAAGCGGGAACAGCGGGACGGCGATGACGCAACCGGAAAGCCATAGTGCGATTTTGCCGATGCCGCGCGCCGTCTTCCCGAGGATGAAATCGTGAATGCCGAGCCAGCCGAGGAAGAATGCGAAAAGGGCGGCGGTCGTTTTTGAAACTTCATCCGGAGAAGTTCCTTGTTTGAAAGGCTCGCCGCATGCGGGGCACGAGGCGGCGTTATCCGAACATTCTTTTCCGCAGTTTCTACAGAACATATCGCTCCTTGGCTGATAAGTTCTGTTAATATAAACTAAAAACTAGAAGATGGGATGCTTGCTGCTTTCGCCTGCGAGTTCCCGCACGAGTCTGGGCACTAAATAGCCGGGGAGTCTGTCCCGGAGATCTTTCATCAACTGGAGCGCGCGCGCGTCCTCGACTTCGAAATGCGCGACGCCGTTCGCGTGGTCGAGCTGGTGCAGGTAGTAGGGGAGGACCCCCTGGTCGAACAGCTTGAAACAAAGCTCGGCGAGCGTATCCGCATCGTCGTTGACGTCTTTAAGAAGCACGCTTTGGTCCAGCAGGGTCGCACCCGCGTTCCGCAGATTCCGGAGAACGGCGCAGGATTCCCCGTCCAGCTCCCGCGGATGGTCCGCGTGGATGACGAATACGAGGTGCTTCTTTTGCGCGACGTCCGCAAGCGTCTTGAAATGCGGCGTTCCGGGGGCGAGCCTTCCGGGAAGCGTGACAGGCACGCGGGAATGAATGCGGAGTGTCGTGACGGATGCATGTCTTTGGGGGACTTCCGCGAGTTCCTCGAATTCCTCCGCGGAAAGCATCACCGGGTCACCGCCGGAAAAGATCACTTCGCGGATGTCGGTATGCAGGGAAAGCCAGCGGTCGAGCCTGTCCGCGAGTCCGGGATCGGCCTTGTACGGGAAGTTGCGGCGGAAGCAGAACCGGCAATGCAGGCTGCATCCTTTGGTCGCGACGACGAGCACGCGGCCCTCGTACTTCTGGAGGATGCCTTCTTCCTTTGCCGCAGGGCCGTCCCCCACGGGGTCGTCATTGAAGCCCGGCGCTGCGCGCAGCTCTTCCACGGAAGGAAGCACTTCGCGCAAAAGCGGATCGCGCGGGTCGCCTTTTCTAATTTTAGATGCAAAATGACGGGAAACGAGCAGGGGGAAGCGGTTCATCCCGGAGGCACCGTCAGGGACGGGTAGTTCGAGGTAAGTCAAAAAGTCCTTTAAGTCAGTCCAGAATTCTGAATTTTGCGCCATAATAATCTATCTTTTCCGCCAAATTTTACAAGAGGCATTCCTATGGGTACAGTCAGCACTAACGAGTTCCGCAAAAAGTTAAAAATTATCGTCGATGGCCAGCCCTGGATGATCGTCGATAACCAGTTCGTGAAGCCGGGCAAGGGCCAGGCCTTTAACCGTGTGCGCATCAAGAACCTCATTACGGGTCGCACTCTTGATCGTACGTGGAAGAGCGGAGACACCGTCGAAGAAGCGGAAGTTACCTACAATGAAATGACTTACCTGTATAACGACACGACGACGTGGTTCTTCATGGACAACACATCAAGCGAAACCATGGAGATTCCGAAGGACGCTCTCAACGGCGTGGAAGTGTGGCTTCTCGACGGTGCTATCGTTCAGGTCACTTGGTGGGACGGCAAGGCCATCGAAGTCATTCCGCCTACCTTCGTCGATATGGTCGTGAAGGAAGCTCCTCCGGCGGTTCAGGGCAACACGAGCGGTAACGTTCTCCGTGAAGCCATTATGGAATCCGGCGCTAAGGTCATGATTCCCCTCTTCGTTCAGGAAGGCATGAAGATCAAGGTCGATACGCGTGACGGTTCTTACGTGGAACGCGCGAAGTAATTCGGACTTGGATTTAAAAAGAAAAGGACTCCGGAATTTTCCGGAGTCCTTTTCTTATAGGCTGTGCTTTTGTGTGTAATCAGCGGCGGCGATTCTGCGGATCACGCTTGCGGATTCCGTTGCCCGTGATGTCAATGAGTCCTTTGCGGAAAAGTCCGCCGATGATCTTCTTGTACGCTTTTTTGGAGAGCCCGAATTTCTCGCGGATTGCCGCCGGGTCCGCGTCGTCGCCGAGGGGAAGAAATCCGCCCGCTTCTTCGAGTTTCTCCATTACGGAGTCCGAGTTCTGCATCGTCGCGCGGTAACCCACGGGCGAAAGGCTCAGGTCGATCTTGCCGTCTTCGCGGATGTTCTGGATGAATCCATCGCCGACGTCCCCGATGTAGAACTTTTCGCCCTGCGGAAGGTCGCGGGTGAAGAGGCGTCCGCTGTAGCGGTAGTTCACGAGGAAGTCCACGTATTCTTCCGTGACTTCGTACACGGCGAGTTCCACCTTCTGCCCGATGTGCAGGTCTTCCGGCGCGGGCTTGCGGTCGATGAACGACTTGAGCTTTTCCGTCGCGACGATTCGTCCGCTTAATTTATCTTCAAGAATGAATACGACGCATTTATCGCCCACGTGGAGCTCGCCGAGCTGCTGCTTGAACGGCAGCATCAGATCCTTGTCGAGGCCCCAGTCGAGGAACGCACCTGTTTCGTTCACGTCTTTCACTTCCAGCACGGCGAACGTGTCGACGGTCGCGAGCGGCTTCTGCAGAGTTGCCACAGGGCGGCCTTCGTTGTCAATGTAGATGAAAGCGGTAAGTTCGTCGCCTTCGTGCAGGTCCTTGGGCGCCTTGCTTCCCGGGAGAAGCACGCGGTCGCCGTCTTCCGTTTCGAGATAGAAGCCCTGCGGCATTTCTTCCTGTACGCGGGTGAGATTGTATTGTCCGATAAGCATAGTC
>JBAYFD010000032.1:0-11814 GCA_041667365.1 Fibrobacteraceae bacterium
GACTAGCGCCGTAACGAAAACGCCGAAGGAGGCTAGCGTTATCGCTGGTTTTGCGACCAGTTTTAATTCGGAGCGCGACGTACGGAACCCGCCGTCAAAGAGAATGAATATCAAAAGTAAATCGGCAATCCGCTTGGTGAGAGCGGCGTCACTGAAATGGACCAGCCCGAGGACGTCGCTTCCGACGATAATGCCCACTCCCAGGAATGCGATGAGAACGGGGATTCCCATGCGTTCCGATATCTTGGTGGAGAAAACGGACGCGAGGATGAGAAGAGCGAAGAAAAAAAGCATGCGATCCTTTAAATAAAATCTGGAAAAAATGAGCGGGGATTTTTGAAGATGCCAAAATCATATATACAAATTCACCAACGATCCGCTCGCGCTATAAGAATTAAAGTAAAAAAGAACGAATGCCGGAAGCGCGGCCAGGCAAGTCTGGATTCATCACGCGCGGCCAGATCTACAATTCATTGGGATCAAGACGGTACAAGGAGGAAACGTGACACGCAAAGACCAAGGCATTCAGGGTCCGTTTGACTATGCGGGCCGGGGAGCAAAGCCAAGAATCCGCGTAAAGAATGAACGGCAAGCCCATAAAGTCCAAAAATTACCTCGTTTTAATGCCGTGAGCCGTTATTTTTTGTCCTTTTTATTCTTTTTTTATGTAATTTCAAAGGCAAAACTCAGGAGTTGTTTTTATGAATTTTAAACTTGTCGCCGCGCTGGCCGGTCTCTGCGCCGCTCAATCGTTCGCCATCATCGGACTCGGGGTGCAATACGCCCCGAACTTCGGAACAAGCCTTGACGATTCCAAGGAAGCGAGCGTATATTCCGACTCAATCACGGGCGAGAACGTGACTTACGCGCACAAGTCCTTCAGCGGAATGCAGGGCGTGGGCCTCAAACTCTGGGTGGACATTCTCCCGATCTTCGACATCGAAGCGACTTACAACCTCCAGTGGGCCTCTTACGACGCTTCCCTGTACGTCCGCGACAAGGACGGGAAGCTGCAGCGCGAACAACCGGTGGAGCTTGAATTCAACGGCGTTCCGTTCGGCAAGGCGACCCCGAAGTTCGTCGCGATGAACGGCGACCTTTCGCTCACCTATCCGATCACTTCCATTCCCATCATCCGCCCCTACATCGGCGGCGGTATCACCTATTACCTGAGCACTCCAGTGCTCTCCGATAAGTTCGTGAAGAAATTCATGGACAAGACGGGCACGGCGCTCCTCCAGGCGTCCGCAGGCGGAACAATCGACGACGCGACCTCCAAGGAACTTTCTAACGAGCTGTCCTCGATGCTCCAGGACGAAGGCCTCAACACGGCTATCGGCGGGCATATCATCCTCGGCGTGCGCGCGAAGCTCCCGGTGATTCCTCTCGCCGTCTATGTGAACGGCAAGTACTACTTCGGCGGAAACTACGACGACGAAATCGACGCGGGGCACCTCGTGCTCGAAGCCGGCGCCGGACTCGCCCTCTGATTTTTCCGTGATTATAATGTCTGGGGTTGTTGAAACTTTAACGAAGAAGAGATACGGATAATGACTGAACAACAGCATGCAGTGAATCTGAACGTTCTGATCGTGGAAGACGAAATCGCCATCGCAGAAGGTCTCGTGGACGTCTGCGAACTCAAGGGCTATCACGTGAAGCACGCGGCGGACGGTATCACCGGCCTTGCGGAAGCGCTTTCCGGGAAATACGGGCTCGTGCTCCTCGACCTGATGCTTCCCGGCATGGACGGGTTCACCGTATGCGACAAGATCCGCGAGAAAGACAAGGACCTGCCGATCATCATCCTCTCCGCGAAGAATTCTGATAAGGACATCATCGACGGTCTTAAATACGGCGCGGACGATTATATTCCGAAGCCCTTTTCCGTTCCGATGCTTCTCGCCCGCATGGATGCCGTCCTGCGCCGCAGCCGCCAAAGTACAGGTAATGACGGGAAGCTCACCGCCGGAAACCTGCACATCAACTTCCGCGAATACAGCGGCACGCGCGGCACAGAACACTTGGTATTCACGCGCAAGGAAATCGAGATCCTCGAATATCTGTGGAACAACCGCGAACGCGCGGTACCCCGCGCCGAACTCCTGAACAAGGTGTGGGGCTACGACAACGCGGACTCCGTCGACACCCGCACGGTGGACATCCACATTACGAAGCTCCGCAAGAAGATCGAGGAAGATCCATCGCACCCACGCCTGCTCGTCACCTTCCGCGGTGAAGGTTACCAGCTTCGCGAAACACCGGAATGAAACATCTCCAGTTCATCTTTCTGGGGCTGTTCTTCGCGATAGCCATTCCTATCGCGTTTCTGCTTGTAAATTCCTACAACCATCTGAAGACGAAATCCCAGTACGCCTACAAGGAGCGCGCCTATTCCATTCTGCAGATGCTGAACCAGCGCATCTATGACGACCTCGCCATCGAAGAACAGCGCTCCTACTCCGAATACCGGTTCATCCATGCCGTGCCCGTGATCGGCGGCGAGGAAGTGACGCTTTCACGCCTCGCGCAGTACCCCGTCCGCAGCCACTACGGCGGAATGATCGGATACTTTCAACTCGACCCCGACGGGACGATGCGGACGCCGGTGCTCCCGGACGGCATTCTTGAAAAAATCCCCGTGGAAGACCGCGCGAAGCGCGAAATGGTCCGCGACAGCATACGCCATGTGCTCACCCGGCTCGGCATAAAGAACGAAAGACTCACGCGCAATTCCATCCAGGCGAACACGCAGGACAGCCTCGATAAAATTTATGGGAAGAACTTAAAGCTCGCCGTGCCGCTTTCCGATAGCCGGAAATTTTCCCGCCGTTACGAACAAAGTTCCCAGAAAGAGAGCTTCCTGTTCGATGTGGAATCCGCGCGGATCCGCACGATGTCCGAGAAGAAAGCGATGGCGGGCAATGACAGCGGCACCATAGAGCCTCCGCAGATCATGGAAGTCGAAATCGATCCGTTCCAGGCGCGGTTCGACAATGAATTCATCGTCTATTACCGGAACGTGTGGCGCGATAACCAGCAGTTCATGCAGGGCTACGTGGTCCGGCTCCCCAATTACCTTGAAAACGTCGCGATCAACGGGATTCAGTTCAACCCGAGCGCGCAGCACCTCGCCCTGGAATTCGGTTCCAAGACACGCCCGTTCGTCATTTTCGGCAATACGGCGGCGTCACACGTGGAGATTCTTTCGGCACCGCTTCAGTTTCCGCTGAACGAAATGATCCTCACCGTGTACCTCACGGACGAACAGGCGTCCACGGGCGGAACGTTCATCGTCGTGCTCGGCCTTCTTTTGTTCATAATCATCGCCGGGAGTCTTTTCGCAGTTTACCGCCTGACGATGACGCAGGTGAAGCTTGCCTCGAAGCGCCAGGATTTCATTTCCGCAGTGAGCCACGAGCTCAAGACGCCGCTCACGGCGATACGGATGTACGCGGAACTGCTGCAGAATTCCTGGGTGGCGAACGATGCGAAGCGCCAGAAGTATTACGGGCTCATCGCGAGCGAAACGGAGCGTCTTTCGCGCCTCATTCAGAACGTGCTGAACCTCTCCCGCCTGGAACGCAACAACTGGAGCGCGCAATTCAAGAAATGCAATCCGAAGAAGATTCTCGACGATTTCGTCGCGACGTACGCGAAGAACATCGAACAGCACGGGTTCGATCTCACGGTGACGATGGACTCCTGCGATTACGAGCTTCTCCTCGACCGCGACGCGATCATGCAGATTCTGATGAACGTGGTGGACAACTCCCTGAAGTTCGCCGCCAAGTCGCAGTACAAGATGATCGTGATCGAGCTCCGCGTGCAGGGGACGGACATCTTCTTCGTAGTGCGCGATTACGGGCCGGGCATTCCGGCGAACGAGATGAATCATGTGTTCGAAGAATTCTACCGCGTGGAAAACGAGATGACCCGCACGACCGCGGGGACGGGAATCGGGCTTTCGATGGTGAAGCGTCTGTGCGGTCTTACGAACATGCGGATAGAAATTTCCAATGCGAATCCGGGGCTGCGCACCAGGCTGCACCTGCCGCCGCTTTCACTGTAGGGCACCTCTAAAAATCTCCCGGACGTTTCAAAAATGTAACGGGAAAAATCCGCAGATTTTTACTTTTCCGCACGCCGGAACGCTTTCTAAGCTCTTTGGCGGAACGTACGCGCACCCGGCTTTCTTTTTGCTAATTTAAGCCACAAAAGGCAGGTTGATGTATGACGCAAGCGGACATCCTCGAAAATCCAGAACAATACGACCTTTCCATTGAAACAGTCGGCGCGGGCTCCCTCGAATCCCCGATGACCGGGATCAATTTCGTGGACGACAATCAGCGCGTCAGCCTCACGACGGATGTCACCAAACTCCACGAATATGCGAAGGGCGGAATCAAGGTGCCTTCGCTCGAAGCGGCCGGCCCGCGCAAAATGATTTACCACGACCCGGCCTGGACACGCGCCGCGATCGTCACCTGCGGCGGCCTCTGCCCCGGGCTCAACAACGTCATCAAGAGTATCGTGCAGGTGCTCTGGTTCGACTACGGCGTGCGCAATATCTTCGGCATTCCGTACGGATACCGTGGGCTCAATCCGGTCTACAGTTACTCCCCCACGATGCTGAGCCCAGATATCGTGGACAACATTCAGGAAGACGGCGGAACGATTCTCGGAAGTTCCCGCGGCGAACAGAACGTGAAGGTGATGGTCGATACGCTCATGCGCCTCAACATCAACATTCTCTTCTGCATCGGCGGCGACGGAACGCTCCGCGGAGCGCGCGACATCGCGGCGGAAGTCCGCCGGAGGAAACAGCCCATCTCCATCATCGGCATTCCGAAGACCATCGACAACGACCTGAACCTCGTGGACCGCACGTTCGGCTTTGAAACCGCCGTGCTCAGTTCCTGCAACGTCATCACCAGCGCGCACACGGAGGCGAACGGAGCATTCAACGGGCTCGGACTCGTCAAGCTCATGGGCCGCGATTCCGGCTTCATCGCCGCTTACGCGGCGCTCGCCACGACGACGGTGAACTTCTGCCTCGTGCCGGAAGTGCCCTTCACGCTCGAAGGGGAACATGGACTTTTCAAGGCGCTCGAGACCCGCTATTCCATCGGGAAGACCCACGCTGTGCTGGTCGTCGCGGAAGGCGCCGGACAGGACCTTTTCAAGGGCGCCCCGGAGCGCAGAGACGCCAGCGGCAACGTTCTTAAAAATGAAATCGGTGAATTCCTGCTCGCAAAGATCAAAGACCACTTTAATAAAGTCGGCAAAGAAATCAACATCAAGTATTTCGACCCGAGCTACACCGTGCGCAGCATTCCCGCCAAGGGAACGGACGCGATTTTCTGCTACCAGCTCTCCGAAAACGCCGTACACGCGGCGATGGCCGGGAAAACGAACATGGTCGTCGGCAGCATGCACGGGCAGTTCACGCACGTACCTATCGAATATGCCGTGAGCGAACGCCGCAAAATCGAACCGGATGGCGCCCTGTGGCACGCCGTGCTCGGCGCGACGCGCCAAGACGACTATTTCAGCGGCCGCGCTTCTAATAGGAAAAAATAAGTTCGCGGAATGGACCTTTTTTATAGATTGTACCTATGCTCAAAAAAGACGAAAAAATTCTAATACGCACAGCCCTGATGGAATACAGGAACCTCCTTTTTAAAGCGTTTCACGGAACAGCGGACGAAAAAGCGCGCATTGCAAAAGTGAATAGACTTTTGCAGACTTGGAAAATATAATTTTTAGGTGATGCTTTCCCGACCGCTCGCAACATTTCTGTTCGCGGCCTTTTTAGGCTTTGCGCATGCTAACGATAATCTCGAGCGAGGTGATTATTGGTATGCGAACAGGGCGCGCGGCGCGCAGGGAGATCAGGCGGACCGCAAAATAGCGGATTCCATGACTGTCGCATACCGCAAAGCGCTCGCAGATTCCTCCGTGGAAGAAATTGCGGCGGAAAAGTTGCTTCAGGCCCTTTATTTCAAGGGCCGTTTTGCTGCGCCGGACCCTGCGGACAGAATGCAGATCCACACCGAGGCGAAAATCCTCGGCGAAAAGATGCACGCCAAATATCCGCTCAACAAATCCATCATGAGTTTCTATGCGCTCAATCTTTCCCTGTGGGGAAAAGAGTATGGTCCGCTCCAGGCCGTGCGCGAAGGCATCGCGGGAAAAGTGCGCGACCTCGGCGACAGCGCGAATGATTTCCAGATTCTGGGCCGAGCGCATCAGCTGCTGCCTTATGTCCCTTTCCTTTTGAACTGGCCGGACAAGAAACTTGCGGACAAATATCTGAAAATGGCGTTAAAGCAGCACCCAGAAGATTTGTACAACTTCCTGTTCGTGGCGGAGCTCTACATGGATCAGGGCCATTATGAAAAGGCGCTGAAGACGATTGATTGCGCCCTCGCTAAAGGCGTACGGGACGATTATATCCTGGAAGACCGCCGAGCGCGCTGGAAACTCCGGCTGCTCCGCCAGGAAATAGTGAGCAAAATCCGGGTGGCGGCGAAGTCCTACCCGTTCTAAAGCCCGATGGACAGACTTTTCCATTCCGCATTTTCCCGTTCCGCATAAAAGAAGGGGCACTCCCGGAAGAGTGCGCCTCTTGAAATTTTAAACAGGAGGCTCAGGCCTTGACGGACTGCGCCTGAATGGCCGTGAGGGCGATCGTGTAAATGATGTCCTCCACGAGGGCGCCGCGGGAAAGATCGTTCACCGGCTTCGCGAGCCCCTGGAGCATGGGCCCGATACTGATGACGTTCGGAGCGGAACGCTGCACCGCTTTGTATGTGATGTTCCCGCAATCGAGGTCCGGAAACACGAATACCGTGGCACGGCCGGCGACGGGGCTGCCCGGAGCCTTGAGACTCGCTACGGAAGGAACGGTCGCCGCGTCATACTGAAGCGGTCCGTCAATCACCATGTCGGGGCGCGCGGCCTTTGCGGCGGCAGTCGCCGCGATGACAAGATCCACATCATCGCCCTTGCCGGATTTGCCCGTGCTGTAGCTCAGCATGGCGACGCGGGACGGAAGCCCGAATGCCGTGGCGGTATCGTTGCACTGGATGGCGATACCCGCGAGGTCTTCCGCTTCAGGGTTTTGGTTGATGGCGCAGTCGCCGTAAACGAGAACCTGGGACGGGAGGCACATGAAGAACGCGGCGCTTATTTTCTTTACGCCCGGAGCAGTCTTGATGATCTGGAGTGCGGGGCGGACCGTGTCCGCGGTGGAATGGACCGCGCCGCTCACGAGGCCATCGACTTCGCCTTTCTTGAGCATCATCGTGCCGAGCATCACGGTATCCTTGAGCGCGTCTTTCGCGAGATCTTCCGTCATACCCTTAGCTTGGCGAAGTTCAACGAGAAGCGCGACATACTTGGACTGAAGTTCCGCGGTAGGTTCGACGATTTCGAGACCGGCGGGAATCTTGACGCCTTCGCGGGCCGCGACGGCTTCGACGTCCGAGCGTTTAGCGAGGAGCACCGGCACGGCTATCTTGCGTTCAAACGCCATGACTGCCGCCTTGACGGTGCGCGGCTCCGCGCCTTCTGGAAGAACGATGCGCTGAAGTTTGCGGCGCGCCATGCGGAGGAGACCGGAGCGAAATTCCGCCTGAGTCACGCGGTGTTCGTTCTGAGCGTCACAGAGCTTATCGAGGCCAGCGAGTTCAAGATGTCCGGAAAGTTCCGTCGCCGTCGGGGTAAATGCGAGGACTGGCACGGAGCTCTTGGCGAAAGCCCTGGTGAGGGCGGCGGAATCCTGAGCGTCATTCACTATCGCGCCGATGACACGGTTCTTGAGTTCGGAGAAATCCGCGGCATCGATTTCCGCTTCGGCAGGGAGATCCTCGGCGGAGCGCCCCTTCGCGGAAGTCACGAGAATAACACCGGCGTCGAGCGCCCCGGCGATTTTTTCATTGAGCGTCTGCGCACGGAAGGATTTTTCAAAAGTGACGCCGTTGACGATCATCGCATCCTTGCCTTCGGCAGCGTCGTGGAATGCTTCGACGACCTGTTCCATAAGGACGTTGCTTTCCTTGCTCACAAGCAGATTCTTCACCTGGGAAAGCGGGTCGAAATAGCCGATTTTAGAAACTTTGAATTTGAGGGCTTCGAAAAGAGCCTTCGCGATATCCGGGGAACCGACTCCGGCAGCAGTGGGAACGATAAGATAAATACGATTCATTTTAACTCCAATGAAAAAATGCCATGCCAGAACGGCTATATGTTCACTCTACAAAAATAACATTTGCAAGGCGCACCGGACATTAAAAAAATCGATTTGTCATTTTCCGGACTTGATAGCACAAGGCTCCGCGGCTGATTCCCAGACGCCTGGCGGCCCGCGTCTTATTATCCTTTTCCTCCGCGAGAGCGTCGCGGATACGATCCCACGACGGAGATACGGCCCGCACGCGGTACGGGGCGCGCCGTTCGTTCAGAACGCCGGAATGCGCCCAATCGGGATCGGGCGGTTCCTCTACAAGAATGTCGGAAAGCGCCGTTCCATGAGGGCCGAGCAGGTGGTAACGGCAAAGCACATTTTTAAGCTGGCGCACGTTCCCGGGCCAGGGAAAATCACGGAGAAGCGCGGAATCGTCCGCGGAGAGGGGAGAATCCGAAAGTTCCGCCCAGAGTTCCCGGAGAAGCGCCGCGAATTCCGAAGCGGGGCGTTTGCGGAGCGGAGGGAGGCGGACGGGGAACACGTTCAGCCGGAAAAACAAATCTTCCCTGAAGCTCCCAGCGCGCACGGATTCATCGAGATCCCGGTGCGTGGCGCATACGAGCCGGAAATTCACGGAAATGCTGCGCTCGCTCCCCACGGGAGTCACGGATTTTTCCTGCAATATCCGCAGAAGCCGGGTCTGGCTCTCCAAGGGAAGCTCCCCGATTTCATCGAGGAACAGCGTTCCGCCGTCCGCCGCGCGCACAAAGCCAACACGGTCACAGACCGCCCCGGTGAATGCTCCGCGGCACGCCCCTTCGAAAAGGCTTTCCACGAGCCCCGCGGAAAGAGCCCCGCAGTTCACGGCGATGAACGGACCCGGCGCACGGGGGGACAGCTCGTGGAGCTTCCTCGCTGCGACTTCCTTGCCGGTGCCGGATTCTCCGCAGAGAAGCACGGGAATATCGGACTTCGCCGCTATGGTCAACAGCCTCATCATTTCCTGCATTTTATCGTTATCTCCATATTTACAGTTCTGTATCAAAAATTCGACGGAATGCGTTTCCATTTATTTAAACGCATGGAAAACCTTTCCATTCCCCGCAGGATTGTTATTTTTTACAAACACCTGCATTTTTTACAAAAGGTCATCGAGATGGCAGAAAGAATCGTCTGTAAATTCGGCGGCAGCTCTGTTGCGGACGCCGCTCAGTTCCAGAAAGTCAAGGCAATCATCAACGCGGACGCACGCCGCAAAGTCGTCGTCGTATCCGCCCCGGGGAAGCGCAACTCCAAGGAAACGAAACTCACGGACCTGCTCTACAGCACGTATGACCTCGCATTCAAAGGCCTCGATTTCACGCTTCCCTGGAACCTCATCCGCGAACGTTACCTTGAAATCTGCGCGGACCTCGGCATCAATAAAAAACCAATTGTCAGGGAGCTCGACCTCCTCGAACAGAAACTCCGTTCGCAAGACGCGGACATTACGACGGATTACCTCGCGAGCCGCGGGGAATACCTCTGCGCGCACCTGATGGCGGAATACCTCGGCGCGAAATTCGTGGACGCGTTCCCGATGATTTCCTTCGATGAGAAATACCGTCTTTCCGCGAAAAGCTACACGGACATCGCCGCGGCGATAAACGGCGAGAATCAGTTGTACGTAATCCCGGGCTTTTACGGCTCCGACCTGCACGGCAAAGTCAAAACGTTCAGCCGCGGCGGCTCCGACATCACAGGCGCAATCCTCGCGAACGCGATCGACGCCGTCACTTACGAGAACTGGACGGACGTCTCTGGAATGCTCATGGCGGACCCGCGGATCGTCACGGGCGCGCTCCCTATAGAATACGTGAGCTACCGTGAAATCCGCGAACTTTCCTACTCCGGCGCAAGCGTGCTCCACGATGAATCCATCGCTCCGTGCCGCGCAAAGAACATTCCTATCAACATCCGCAACACGAACCGCCCGGAAGACGCCGGCACGATCATCGGCCCCACCCCTGCGGAAACGAAGCGTCCCATCACGGGCATCGCCGGCCGCAAAGGTTTCTCGATGATCTACATCGAAAAAGGCATGATGAATAAGGAAATCGGTTTCGGACGCCGCATACTCGCCGTGCTCGAAGGCGAAGGACTTTCCTACGAACTCTGCCCAAGCGCGATCGACTCAATGAGCGTCGTCGTGGACACGAAATCCCTCACCGCGGTGCAGGACATCGTCCTCGAAGACATTCAGCTTCAGATGCGTCCTGACCGGATCAAGATTTTCAGCGGCATAAGCCTCATCGCCACCGTGGGTCACGGCATGACGAATAAAGTCGGCATTGCGGCGAAGCTCTTCACCGCGCTCGCGGAAAAAGAGATCAACATCAGGATCATCGACCAGGGTTCCTCGCAGATCAACATCATCGTCGGCGTGGACGAAACACAGACGGAAGATGCCATCCGGGCGATTTACGGAGCTTTCGTGCAGAAGTAAATCCGCACCTGCATTTTGAAAGGGCGCTCCGCAGGGGCGCCTTTTTTATATTTAAACACGATGAAGAGCTCCGTGATAGCGATGAATTTTTCAGGCGTCTATGCCGCCGTTCCTCCAGGGCTCGGCGCTCCCGCGGAATTAATCGATTTTTCGGACATCACCGGAACGAACCGGTACTGCGATTCCGAAGCACAGGAAGAAATACGGAAACGTATCGCCGGATTCAGCGCGGAAGGAATTCACTTTCTGGATTCCGGGAACTACCATTACGCGAGCAAGTTCTGGACGGACAAAATAACGGAGCCGTTCGCCCTCTTCGTTTTCGATCACCATACGGACATGCAGCCGCCACGTTTTCCGGGAGTGCTTTCCTGCGGGAGCTGGGTCAAGGAAGTCATCGACGGGAATGTCCGCCTCCGCGGCACGGCGATCGCTGGCGTTCCTCCGCTGCGGATTTCCGAAGCGGGCGAGGAATATAAAGCAAAAGTCCGCTTTTTTAGCGATGAAGAGATCCTCTCGGAAGATTCACGCCGTGATTGCGCACAACTTCTCAAGGACGTCCCGGCATACATTTCCATAGACAAGGACGCGCTCCGCAAGGAAGACGCCGCTACGGACTGGGACCAAGGCCCGCTATCGCTCGCAGAACTCGAAGACGCCCTTGCAAAAATTTCTGCGGAGCATAGAATCATCGGGATAGACGTGTGCGGCGAAACGTCAGATACAGACGACGCCCGCGAAACGGCACTGAATGCGCGGACGAACGGAGAGCTATTAAAATTTTTCCGGGAAAAATGTCCGGAATTTTTCAGGTGAAGCGCAAATAGCCGTCACCCAGGCCGGCGAGGCCTTCGACCCTCGGCGTTCCATTGCCGAAGAATACGGCGGCACCGCTCAAAAAGTTAAGCCAGAGATCCGGGCGGAACCGGATATCCGTGAAATGGGAAAGGAAAGGAACGATCCACGCGTCGTGCGTTACATATAAATTCAAGTCCGAATCCGAAGCGGAGAGAATACGGTTTAAAAACTTTTCGGAAGTTTCCGCAAGCGGGGCGAAGCCCGGCATATTTCCCCGCTGCAAAAATTCAATGATCGCCTCATAAAATCCCCGTTGCAGCAGGCGCTCGTATTCAAGATA
>JBAYFD010000033.1:0-11804 GCA_041667365.1 Fibrobacteraceae bacterium
CGTGCTGGAATATCTTTCCGAATATTTTCGCATAACTTTGTTCTACTACAATCCGAACATATCCCCCGAAGGGGAATACGCGCACCGCGTTTCCGAAATCAGGCGGTTCGTGAAAGAGTTCAAAACAAAGCAACCAGTGACGCTCATCGAAGGGAAATACGAACCGGCCCGTTTTTACGCCATCGCGAAAGGCATGGAAAGCCTCCCCGAAGGCGGAGAACGCTGCCGCAGATGCTATGCGCTCCGGCTCTCCGAGGCGGCAAAACTCGCCAAGGAACTCGGCGCGGATTACTTCACTACGACACTCACAATAAGTCCGCAAAAAAGTTCCGCCGTGCTCAACGAAGTCGCCGAGGATCAGGCGAAAGTCTACGGAGTGAAACGACTCCCTTCCGATTTCAAGAAGCGTGCGGGTTACCTGCGCTCCATCGAACTATCCCACGAATACCATCTGTACCGCCAAAACTTCTGCGGCTGCGTGTATTCGATGCGCGAAGCGCTCGCCCGTGATGCGGCAAGGGACGCGGCGCAAGCGAAGGAAACCTCCGCCTGATGCGCCTTCCGCTCCAGCTCGCCGTCATTCTTGCCATCTGCCTCGCAGGGGAAATCCTCCACCGGGTTCTTCACATTCCCGTGCCGGGGAACATCCTCGGAATGCTCGTCCTGCTGTTCCTCCTGTGCTTCAAGGTCATCAGACCGGAACAGATCAAAAACGTCACGAAATTTTTTCTGAACCACCTCGCGTTCTTTTTTCTCCCCGCGAGCGTCGGACTTCTCGCCGCAAGGAATCAGCTTCAGGGACAGTGGATTCTACTGCTCCTCCTGTGCATCGGCGCGACCATCGCGACGATGGCCGCCACAGGACGCACCGCGCAGGCGCTCCGCAAGCGCAAGGAAGAAAGGGAGCGCAGGCAATGACTTCGCTCCTGAACACGCCGCTCTTCGGCATCCTGCTTTCCCTCGCCGCATTTGAAACAGGCGTCGCGCTCAACCGCAGATTCAGGCTTTCCGTCCTGAACCCGCTCCTCGTCGCGAACGTCCTCGTCATCGCATTCCTGTTGATCACCGGAATCAGCCTCGATTCGTACAACATCGGCGGCGACTACATTTCCTTTTTCCTTTCCCCGGCGACGGTCGTCCTCGCCGTGCCGCTCTACAGGCAGCTTCCGAACCTAAAGAAGAACATCGTCCCCATCCTCGCAGGGATAACCGTCGGGAGCATCGTTTCCATCACCTGCGTCATCGCTTTCGCCGCTATCGCTCACATTTCCGAGCCGCTCTGGATCTCGCTCGTGCCGAAGTCCATCACAACCCCGATGGGCATCGAGCTCTCGAAGGAAATCGGCGGCATTCCGGCGGTCACCGTCATCGCGATCGTCGTCACGGGAATAACGGGAGCGATCGTCGCCCCGTTCGTGTGCCGCGTGTTCCGCATCAAGGATGAAATCGCGCAGGGGCTCGCCATCGGAACGTCCTCGCACGCCGTAGGCACGGCACGCGCCATGGAAATGGGAGAAATCCAGGGAGCGATGAGTTCGCTCGCCATCGGCGTCACGGGAATCATCACCGCGGTCATCGCGCCGTTCCTCGTGCACCTCGTAGAATAAAAAAAAGCCGTTCACCGCGGCCCTTGTCAAAATCAACGTCTTCGATTTTATTCCGTCTTCGCGAGCGGCGGGAACGGAAGTTCAAGTTCAATGCTGATCGGGCAGTGGTCCGAGCCCTGGACGTCGGAATGAATCCGCGTATCCACGATGTTCCCGGCGATGTCCTTGTCCACGAACGCATAGTCGAGGCGCCATCCGATGTTCCGCGGACGCGCGAGCATCCGGTTCGACCACCAGGTATAGGCGCCGGCTTCGTCCGGGTGCTGCATGCGGAAGGAATCCACGAAGCCCGCGGCGATGTACTTATCTATCCAGGCGCGTTCCACCGGCAAGAAGCCGCTCACGTTTTCGTTTTCCTTGGGGCGCGCGATATCTATTTCCCTGTGGCAAGTGTTGTAATCGCCGACGGTGATCACGTGCTTGCCGCGGCGGAGCCAGGCAAGCGAATTTTCCAGAAAGGCGTCATAGAAGCGGAGCTTGTAATCCACCCGGTCCTCGCCCTGCCCCCCGTTCGGGAAGTAGATGGAGTTCAGGACCCAGTCCGGGAATACCAGCTGGAGCACGCGGCCTTCCTCGTCGAATTCCTCAATGTCGAAGCCGTACTTCACTTCATCGGGTTCGATCTGACTGAACACGGCGACACCGCTGTAGCCTTTCTTTTTGCGGCAGGCGTTCCAATATGTGAAGTATCCTTCCGGAGAACGCAGTGAATCCGGAACCTGGTCCGCCTCCGCGCGAGTTTCCTGCACGCAGAGCACGTCGGGCTTCGTCTTGAGGAACCAGTCCTCGAAGCCTTTTTTAATCGCGGAGCGGATGCCATTGACATTCCAGCTGTAAATATTCATTAAAGGATAACTCCTGGGGGCTCACGGACAAACCCCGATAGACGCGCCAAAGATAGTAAAAAGCGGAAGATTCAAAAAAAATTTCCCGCAGGTCAAAGAGAGATTATATTTATTTGTATGAAAATGCGCCTATTTACGCTCATTGGGTTTTCTAGTTTCGTCTTTTTGACAGGCTGCGGAGGAACGAGTCAGGAAAAACTGGAAGTTCCTACCAACATGCCCCCCGCTTGCCGCGACATCGACTTCATCGCGCAACCGGAAATGCGGGAAATGTGCGGAGTGCGCACGGTGCATTTCCAGGCCTACAGGAACATTCCCCAGCAGCGCTATCTGATCAAGCCCCAGAACGCCTCCCTCGTGCGGACGGACAAGAAGCTTGAACTCCGGCTCGAAAACACGCTCCCCGTCGATCTCACCGGACCTATCGTAAACGAAGTGAGCTTCACACAGGACAAGCGCCTCGAAAAAATCAGGAACCAATACGATTATTTCGAGTTCTACCCGGAAGGCGGAACACGGGTCCGCATCTTCAAGCTCACCATCCCGACGGACGCCGGCACGCAGTACAGCTATTGCTTCCGCGTCCCACCCCGCAGAGGGACCAGCCGCACCCGCAACGTCGCCATGGGTAATGAGATGGAGCAGATCGGCTGCGATGAATACGACGACACCGTGCGCGATAACGTCGCCGCGTCAAAAATCAAGAACGGGCGCCGTTAAAAGGTTTCAGGACATTATAAAAGGTCCGCTCAGGCGGGCCTTATTAATTTATACGCAAAGATGGTTTTCAAATGGGATTATCGATGTCGATGAATTCCGCAGGAATGTGGAGTTCTTCCTTTATTCTCGATGCGAGCGCCCGGACACCGAAGACTTCCGTGCGGTGATGTCCGGCGGCGATCAGATCCAGTCTATTCTCTTTAAGATAAATGGGCGAACTTTCCTTGATTTCTCCGGTGACGAACACATCCGCGCCCTGAGCGAAAGCCTCCTCCATCCCCAGGACACCCGCGGAACCGGAACAGACGGCGACTTTCGAGATGTCGTCCGCGCCGTAGAAGAACTTCAGATACCCCCTGGGGAACGCCCTGTCCAGGCGGGAAGTGAACTCCGCCGCGGATATGCCTGCGGAATAAGAGCCGGCGCAGGCGATGGGGCGTTTGCCTTCCATCATGAACCAGTCCAGATTTTCCAGTCCGAGCGCGCGGGCGATCTGGGCGTTATTCCCGATTTCCGGGTGTGCGTCCAGCGGAAGATGGAAGCCGTAAAGATTGACGCCGGCAGTCATCAGCTTCTTGATTTTGCGGGCGAGCGGGCCCACCGGGATACGCCGTTCGTTGTTCCAGAAACCGTGCGGATGGTGCACAATGATGCAATCCGCGCCGGCGGAAACCGCGGCATCCAGAAGATCCTCCGAGAAGGAGACCCCGGTGACGACCTTAGTGACCGTTCCGGAGGCTTCGACACAAAGCCCGTCCGGGCAGAAGTCCTTGAAATCCGAAGGAACGAGGAGGTCATCCAGCCATTTGGAAAATTTTTTGAGCTGCATATTTGAAAACTAAGAAAAAAAGGCCTTTTCAATCCAAAAAGCCCGGAAAAAGGTAACTGGATTCTTATGGGGAACGTCCCTTGTCAAACTCTATGCGCTTTTCTAAATTTACGCATAGTTCAGTGATTTTAACGCAAACAAAGGATGCTTTTATGGCCCATTATCTCTTTACCTCCGAATCAGTGTCCAAAGGACACCCGGACAAGGTCGCCGACCAGATTTCCGACGCCATCCTCGACGCCGCGCTCGCGCAGGATCCGCAGAGCCGCGTCGCTTGCGAAACCCTTGTGAATACAGGCCTCGTCGTCATCTCCGGCGAAATCACCACCAAGGCGGAAATCGATTATCAGAAAATCGCCCGCGAAACGATCAAGAGCATCGGCTATACGGACTCAGACATCGGCTTCGATTACAAGAGCTGCGCCGTGCTGGTCTCGCTCGACAAACAATCCCCGGACATCGCCCAGGGCGTGAACGACGGATGCGCGAAAGGCAAGTACGAATGCGGACAGGGCGCGGGCGACCAGGGCATGATGTTCGGTTACGCCTGCGACGAGACGCCAGAACTGATGCCGCTTCCAATCTCTCTTGCGCACAAATTAATGAAAGGCATTCAGGATCTCCGTGAAAGCGGAAAGATCCAGTGGCTCCGTCCGGACGCGAAGAGCCAGGTGACCGTCGAATACGATGAAAACGACCGTCCGGTCCGCGTGGACACCGTCGTCGTGAGCACCCAGCACGCCGAAACCTTCAAGGGCAAGGAACTCTCCCACGCGACGATCGAAAAGGAAATCATCGGAAAGCTCATCAGGAAGGTCATCCCGGCGAAACTCCTCGACAAGCATACGCGCTACCTCGTGAACCCCACGGGCAAGTTCGTCGTCGGCGGCCCCCACGGGGACTGCGGACTCACCGGGCGCAAGATCATCGTCGATACCTACGGCGGCATGGGCCGTCACGGCGGCGGAGCTTTCTCCGGAAAGGACCCGTCCAAGGTGGACCGTTCCGGCGCCTACGCCGCGCGCTACGTCGCGAAGAACATCGTTGCCGCGGGTCTCGCCCGCCGCTGCGAAGTTCAGGTCGCCTACGCGATCGGCTACCCCGAACCCGTTTCCGTGCTCGTGAATACGTTCGGCACAGGCAAGGTGAGCGACCGCGAAATCGAGAAGCTCGTCCCGAAGTTCTTCGACCTCTCCCCCGCGGGCATCACCAGGATGCTCGACCTGAAGAAACCCGGCTACGAAGAAACCGCTGCGCTCGGGCACTTCGGCCGCACAGGCAAGCGCTTCACCTGGGAACGCACGGACAAGGCCGCTGCGCTCAAGAAAGAAGCGAAAGCCTAATCCGCGGATTACTTCGACACCTTACCAAGCCTTCCCTGAACGGAAGGCTTTTTCATTTTTAATATTCCCCGCCGGGCTTTTTTGCTTATTTTCAAAGCATAATGAACAAACAATTCATAGAACGCGCAATCGGGATAGCGGCGCAGAGCGCGCAATCCGGCGGCGGTCCCTTCGGGGCCGTCATCGTCAAAGACGGGCGGATCATCGCGGAATGCTCAAATTCCGTGACGCGCGACCTCGACCCCTCCGCCCACGCGGAAGTGAACGCCATCCGCGCCGCGTGCAAAAAGCTGGGGACTTACAACTTACAAGGCTGTGAAATCTACGCTTCCTGCGAACCCTGCCCGATGTGCCTCGGCGCGATTTACTGGGCGCGGCTTTCCGGGCTGTATTTCGCCGCGACCCGCAGGGACGCGGAAGACGCCGGATTTGACGACGGTTTCATCTATCAGGAATTCGCCAAAGACCCCGCTCGGAGGATCATTCCGACAGAACGGATAACAGCGGACTCCGCGCTGCAGCCTTTTGAAAAATGGAAAGAATCGGCGGACAAGAAAGAATATTGAAGTGCGCCGCGCCGCAGGGACCGCCCCAGGGCGCGCTGAACGGGAGAGAGCGGCGGCAAATGCCGGCTTTTTCCCGCCCGGATCGCCGTTTTTCATAAGAGGAAAACAATTTTTTATATCTTTTGAAGCACTTTCTATATATATTTTGCACATCTTTGAAAAAGTACGGAGCTAAACAATGTCTCTTTTGAAAAATTGGAAACTTCTCCTCGCCATGGCGAGCGTCATTCTCTTCGCAGCTTGCGCCGGTTCTAAAGGCGGCAGCGGCAGCAGCGAATCCGGATCCGGATCTGAGCAAGAAACCGTTACGTCCTATGACGAAAACGGCAAGGAAATCCAGGTCAAGAAAGAAGAAATCGATGAGAATCAGCTGAAAAACGCTCAGACTCAGGCAACGAGCCTCACGGAAGAGAACCATCAGCTTCGCCGTCAGATCTTCCAGGAGAAGACCGACCTCGGCATTGCGACGGACTCTGATTCGGACACGCAGTCCGCCGACCAGGCTCAGTAATCCGACAGAGGAATGACAGAACCTGTACGCTATTTCATTTCGGATGACCTGAAACGACTGGTCGCCGGAGAAAACGAGACGGTTTTCCGTATGATGGAAAACCGTTTTTGCGTTGAAATACAGAGCCGCCTGCCCGGTCTTCTCATATATCCCGGGAAAAACGGCGGCGACGTAGGCAGAGCGCTTGCCTTCCTCGACCAGGTGAAACTCGCCGCAAACAGCGGAATTCCCATCACCCGGGATTGGGTCGAACGCGTCTCCGGCCTCGATACCGGAAAAGCCGGCGACGAAGGCGGGATGGATATTCCGGCGACGCCCATCCTGCGGAACCGGTACGGCGTCCCGGTGCTTCCCAAAACGGCGTCCCAGGCGAAACTCGTCAAGGCGCTCGAAACGAACGACATCATTTTCGCGGACGGTCCCGCAGGGACGGGAAAGACGTTCCTCGCCGTCGCCCTCGCCGTCGCAAGCCTCGAACGGCATGAAGCGGAACGGATCTGCCTCGTGCGTCCCGCGGTTGAAGCCGGGGAATCCCTGGGTTACCTCCCCGGGGACCTCAAGGAAAAAATCGCACCGTACCTGCGCCCCATCCAGGACAGCCTCGCGGAGCTCATTCCCGAAGAAAAGCTCCGCCGCTATACGGAGCAAGGTTCAATCGAAGTCGCTCCGCTCGCCTATATGCGGGGCCGCACGCTCAAGCGGGCGTTCATCATCCTTGATGAAGCGCAGAATACGACTATTCCGCAGATGAAGATGTTCCTCACGCGGCTCGGACCCCACAGCAAGGCTATCATCACAGGCGACATCTCGCAGATGGATCTCGGCCCCGGACAGCCCTCCGGACTGCCGGACGCGATGCGCCGGCTATCGGAAATCCAGGGCATTTGCCGCATCGGGTTCCGCGCGACGGACGTGCTGCGCCATCATCTTGTGAAAGAAATCATCGCCGCTTACGAAAGGACGGGGATACAAAAATGAAAAAGCCTTCGATCAAAGTACACATCGTTCTCGGCTGGACAATCGTCGCCGCGCTCGCCGCATTTCTCTTCCCTGGCAAGGACATCGCCCAGAAGGCGGAGTTCCCGCACCTGGGCCAGGTGAGTGAGCGCACGATCATCGCCCCCATATCCTTCGAAGTTCCGAAATCCCAGCAGGAAATTGATAACGAAAAGGAACATGCGGCGGACAAAGTCGAAGCCGTTTTCGAATACAACGAAGACGAAACGGCCCGCATCAATGACGACCTGAAACAATACCTGGTGAAGCTCGGTCATTACGGAACGCTGCAGGCGGAAATCGCGCGCAGCGGCGGCAAGGATTCCCTGCAGAACAAAGTGCAGCAGGCGTCCGTGCTTTTCCACACGCTCACCAAGCGCCTTTCCACAACCGCGGTGCAGCAACTGAGCCAGAACCCCGACGCGCGGGATTCCCTGCAGAAGGCATTCGGCAGAATGCTTGAAAACGGGGTTTCCAACACGCTCATTGCGAACACGGAAACCTCCGTGCAGCTGTTCCGCGACACTTACAACGTGCAGGATGTGAACTTCATCCCGTACAGCAAGTCCGAAGTTTCATTTGTACGTAACAACGAGGAACACAGGGTCGACGCAAGCCGCATCCAGCCGCGCGAACGCCGCATCGACGAGACATTCGCCGAGCTTCAGCTCCCCTTCGCCCACAACCAGGGCATTCAGAGCGCATTCTATGAAGCGCTGTACGTATTCACGCTCCCCAACGTGTTTTATCTGCAAAAGGAGACGGAGCACCGCCAGGTCGCCGCGCGCGAACAGGTGAACGCCTCCAAGGGCATGGTACCGCGCGGAATGGAAATCGTTTCGCAGGGTTCTATCATCACCAAGGATGTCCTCGAAAAACTCGAAGCGCTGCAGACGGCGCAGCAGAAAGAAGCCGGAGTGAAGCATTTCACGGCGAGCTACGGACAGATCCTGATGTTCATCCTGCTCGTGAGCTTGTTCTTCCTGTATTTCATCATGTTCGGGAAAGGCGTATTCGAGAAGCCCCGGCAGATCTGGTGCATCGTTTCGCTCGCCGCGCTCCAGTTAATCGTACTGTGGCTGATTCACAGCGCATCCGGATACATCCAGCACCTCAATATATTTTCACAGGAAGGGCTCGACCCGATCTGGCTCTATCCGTTCACGCTCGCGCCCGTCGTCGCAACGGCGCTCTATGACCGCAGAATGGGCCTCGCCTTCGCCACATTCTCCTCCGTGTTCCTCGGAATCCTCTCCGGTTACGATCTCGCCATATCCATCTTCGCGTTCATCGTATGCTGGGGAGCCATTCACGGGCTCGGGCGCATGATCCGCTACCGTTCCCAATTCCTCTGGAGCCTCATCATCAGCATCGTCGCCTTCGCGGGCGTCCTCTGCGCGCTCTTCCTGCTCAGGAACCGCCTTGAATGGTCCGTATTCTACCCCACGTTCATCGGCGGATGCATAAACATCATCCTCTGCACGGCGATCGGTTCCGCGCTCCTCGTTCACATTGCGGAAAAGGCATTCGGCATCACGACGGACCTGACGCTGATGGAACTCTCGGACTTCAACAGGCCCGCGCTCAAGCGCATCTCCGAATTTGCGCCAGGCACGTTCCACCACAGCATCCAGGTCGCGAACCTTGCGGAAAAAGTCGCCGATTCCATCGGGGCGAACGCGCTCCTCGTCCGCGTAATGGCGCTCTACCATGACCTCGGAAAGACGATGCGCCCGGAATTCTTCACGGAAAATCAGCGGCAGGGAGTGAACCCGCACAAGGCGCTCACGCCGGAACAGTCCGTGAAGATCCTCATTGACCACGTGGAACAAGGCAAGGCGCTCGCCAAGGAATACAAGATCCCCGATATCGTCGCGGCAGGCATCGCGGAGCACCACGGCGACAACATCATTCAGTATTTCTACCTCGCGGCAAAGGAAAAGTATCCGGACAAGGAAATCAACCCGGACGACTACCGCTACAAGGGTCCGCGCCCGCAGACCCGCGAAGCGGTGATCCTGATGCTCGCGGACAGCATCGAAGCGACGAGCCGCGCCATGGCGGACGCTTCGCCGGAAAAACTTGCCGCGATGGTCCATACGACTATCGCCGCGCGCCTCGCGGAAGGTCAGTTCTCCGACAGCGACCTCACGGTGAAGGACCTCGACCGGCTTGAGAACGCATTTCTGCAAAGCATGGTCGGCGCATACCATACGCGCGTCAAGTATCCGGCAGCCGCGCTCGCCGCCGGGATGAAAAAAACGGAGAATATTTGATTTTTTATGAAATCTGACCTTGACAATCATTTTAAAGCTTGGTATATTTGGCCTACCAAATTGGTGATAACGTTTAACAGAGAATAACGATGGAAAAGAAAAACATAGTTTTGATTGCCCTCGGAGTTTTTCTGTTGGTGATTGGATTTTTCTGTCTCGCCCAAGGGCCTGCAGAAAATCCGGTTTCCTTGACGGTCGCACCGATCGTTCTTATGATCGCTTACCTCATCGTGATTCCAGTCGGAATTCTCTGGGGCAAGAAAGATCAGAAGAAATAAGGGCGATTAGCTCAGTTGGTTCAGAGCAGCTGCCTTACAAGCAGCGGGTCAGCGGTTCGAATCCGTTATCGCCCAGAAAATTTGGGGTGGTAGCTCAACTTTGGTTAGAGCATCGGCCTGTCACGTCGAAGGTTACGAGTTCAAGTCTCGTCCATCCCGCTTGAAGCCCTCTCTCACGAGAGGGTTTCTTTTTTATTTCCAGATTTTTTATCGGAGGGAAAAAGCCCGTCATCAAAAGCATTACAAGCTGTATCAGCGAAATACAGACATAAATGTTTTTTAAAGTTTTTTTAAGTTATCTTTGAAAAAAAACAGATTTCACATCAACATAGAGAACGCAATGGACCTGCAAAGCTTTACGACTCTTACTTCCGAACAGATGGATTCCATTTATAAATTCCATTGTGCGGACCCGTTCGCATTTCTTGGCATTCATCCCCTGGAAACGGACCGCGGACTCAAAACAGTCATACGCACATACCAGCCGGATGCGGCATTCGTAAGCGGCGAGGCCATTCTTCCCGCAGAGCAACAGGCAGAAGCCGTTGAAGACAAAGTTGTCAAAGTCAAAGGGAAGCACTCTAAAAAAGAGGCAAAAACCGTCCATGCGGCAAAGCCCCGTATCGTTTTCGACTTTGTAAAAATCGGCGATACCGGATTCTTCGAAGCGACACTCGACCGCGAATTCGAACCTTTCTTCTACCGTCTGAACATCCGCCTCAAAAACGACGCCCAATATTCCGTCATCGATCCTTATGCGTTCCTCCCGGTGCTCACGGATTTCGACTGCCACCTCATCAAAAGCGGTACGCATTATGAACTTTACCGCAAGCTCGGCGCTAACCTTATTGAACACCAGGGATTCAAAGGCGTGCAGTTCGCCGTATGGGCGCCGAACGCCCGGAACGTCGCTGTCGTCGGCAACTTTAACAGCTGGGACGGACGCCGCCATCCGATGCGCATGATCGGTTCATCCGGTGTTTGGGAAATTTTCATTCCCGAACTCGGCGAAAACGAACTCTACCGCTTTGAAATTCATTCCCAGAACGGAAGCCTCGTCACCAAGGCGGACCCGCTCGCAAAATACAGTGAACTCCGCCCCGCGACCGCGTCCATCACGGCGCACCTTGACGGCTACAAATGGGACGACAAGCTTTACATGGACACCCACTATGCGACAAAGGTGTTCACATCCCCAATGAACATCTACGAAGTGCACGCCGGTTCCTGGCGCCGCGATCCCTCGAACCCCGACCGCTTCCTAAGCTGGAGCGAGCTCGCCGATTCGCTCATCCCCTACCTCAAGGAAATGGGCTACACCCACGTGGAATTCCTGCCGCTCGCGGAACACCCGCTCGATGAATCCTGGGGCTACCAGGTGACAGGCTACTACTCCCCCACGAGCCGCTACGGAAAGCCGGATGAACTCCGCCACTTCGTCGATCTCTGCCACCAGAACGAAATCGGAGTCATCTTCGACTGGGTTCCGGCGCACTTCCCGAAGGACGCCTACGCGCTCGGACGCTTCGACGGCACCGCCTGCTATGAACACGCAGACCCGCGTCAGGGCGAGCACCCGCAATGGGGCACGTACATCTTTAACCTTGCCCGCAAGGAAGTCTCCAACTTTCTCATCGCGAACGCGCTCTACTGGCTTCGGGAATTCCACTGCGACGGTCTGCGCGTGGACGCCGTGGCGAGCATGCTCTACCTGGATTACGGCAAGGGCCCCGGCGCCTGGGTTCCGAACAAGGACGGCGGGAACATCAACTACGACACGATCGAGTTCCTGAAGCACCTGAACAGCATCATGGGACGCCTCGCGCCGCACGC
>JBAYFD010000034.1:0-11735 GCA_041667365.1 Fibrobacteraceae bacterium
GAAGCGCTCGCGGAAACCGGCCGGGAGACCGCGCTGCGGATGCTCGGGAAGCCTTACGGTCTGGCCTTAGAGGACATCGCGCTCATCTCGGGGCTGTCCCTTGCGGAAGTCAGGGAGCTCGCGGAGAAAGCGCAGCGCTCTTGATGGATCGCTTCGACAGTTCCCATACAAAAATTCCAGTGAGCCGGTTCACTGGAATTTTATACTGATTCGTAATTTATTTGTAACGCTTAGAGCATTTCCGCGATCTGGACCGCGTTGAGGGCCGCGCCCTTGCGGATCTGGTCGCCGGTGAGCCACAGCGTGATGCTGTTGTCGTCGGCGAGGTCCTTGCGGATGCGCCCTACGTAGACATCGTCTTTGCCCGCGCTTTCGAGCGGCATCGGGTAGATGTAGTGCTGCGGATCGTCCTTGAGGAACACGCCCGGAGCGTTCTTGAGCGCGTTGCGGACTTCTTCCACGGTGAGCGGACGTTCCGTCTCGAACCACACGGATTCAGAATGGGAGCGGAGCGAACTCACGCGGACGCAGGTCGCGCTGGTGCGCACGTCGGAGTGCATGATCTTGCGCGTCTCGTTGAACATCTTCATCTCTTCCTTGGTATAGTCGTTTTCCATCATTTTGTCAATTTGCGGAATGACGTTGTACGCAAGCTGGTGCGGAAACTTACTGATGTGATCGGTCTTGCCGGTCTCGACTAAGTCCTTGTACTGCTGCTTGAGTTCTTCCATCGCGACGGCGCCTGCGCCGGAGGCGCTCTGGTAAGAGGAAATGTGGATCTTCTTGATGTGCGAAAGTTTGTTGAACGGGTTCAGCACGACGACCATCATGATTGTCGTGCAGTTCGGGTTCGCGATGATTCCGTGGTGGAGCTTGATGTCCTCCGGGTTCACTTCGGGGACGACGAGCGGCACGGTCGGATCCATGCGGAAGAAACTCGTGTTATCGACGCAGACGGCACCCGCCTTGACCGCGTACGGCAGGAATTCCTGGGAAATGGATGCTCCGGCCGAGGAAAGGACGAGGTCGATGCCTTTGAAAGAGTCGTGCGTGAGTTCTTCGACGGTGAGCGTTTCGCCTTCGAACTGAAATTTCTTGCCTGCGCTGCGCTTGGAAGCGAGGAGCTTCAGAGAATTCATCTTGAACTTGCGTTCCGCGAGGATCGACAGGAGTTCCTGCCCGACCGCGCCGGTAGCGCCCATAATGGCAACGTTGCGACTCATAGTGTGTCCTTGTGTTGGTTGGTAAAAATCATCATTCAAGTTTGCGGAGCTTTTCCGCATAAGCGTTCAGCGCCTTTTCGGCGAGCTTCGCCTGGCTGCTGTACTGCTCGTACTGCGCTTCCTTGAGACTGTCGGAGAGCGTCGTGTACGCGTGGAGGGAATAACCGGAAAGACGCAGGTTCTCCGTGGCGCGCACAAGCTGCGTGTGCAGGTCGCTTACGCTCCGGGGGTGGAAGAGCTCCACCGCCTGCTGGTTGATCCTCGCGGTCTGGTTCCGGATGCTGAGCGCTTTGCTTTCCGCGGTTTCGCGGGCGGATTCAGAAGCGTCGTCCGGAATCTTTTCGAATGTGTCGATCGCCTTGATGTTATCGAGCGCGTCTGCGACGAGCTCTTCCGCCGCGGCCGTGTAGTTCTCCACGGTGTTTTCCTTGGAGGCTTCTCGTCCGGGCGCAGCGATTGCGGAACTCTGCGTAACCGCGCTTGCAAGCGTCCCATGTTCGCTGCCGGGTACGACAAGTTCTTTATAATCGCTGTACTTGATGTAGCTGAAGAAAGCAGCGGCGATGAGAATGAGAACGGTCACTATTCCTGAAAGCGATGCGCGCACCGCGCCGCGGGCATTGAACGTCTGAATGAGGGCGAGCAGTCCGATGCACCAGAGGATTGCGACGCTGATGAGGTCCATTTGCTGCATATTGCTTTAGAACGGAAGGTCGTCGTCCGCTGTCGATGCTGCGGGCTGTACCCCTGCCGCGGGAGGCTGTTGTTGTGCTTCAGCCTGGGACGCGGCGCCTGCCTGCGGCGCATAAGCCTGGCGGGGCGCATTATTATAGCCGCCCTGGCCGCCGTTGTAACTGCCTTGGCCGCGCGGGGTGAGGAGCTGGAATGTGTCCATGTTGATGTCCGTCGCGTAGCGTTTCTGGCCTGTGGCCTGGTCGTCCCAGCTGCGGTAGGTGAGCGTGCCTTCCACATAGAGGCACATTCCCTTGTGAACGCCGAGGGATTCGATGATGTCTGCGATCTTGCCCCAGCCGACGATGTTGTGCCAGTCGGTCATTTCACGGGTTTCGCCGTTCGCGTCACGGTAGCGGCGCGAAGTCGCGAGGGAAAAGGAAACTTTCTTGCGTCCGCTCGGAGTCACCCGGGTTTCGGGGTCCTTGCCGACATTACCGATGAGCATCACTTTGTTTAGATAAGCCATAAAATCACTATCCTGATTTTAATTTAAATTTGGACTTCAAAAATAGAAAAAATAAATGACAGTACAACTCGCCCTTTCCCGTTTCCGTGAAAAATTTCCAGCTTCCCTCCGCGGGAAGCGCCTTGGCGCCCTCCTCCACCCGGCTTCCGTGGATGCGAACCTCCACCATACCCTCGAATGCCTCCGCGAATTCGACGGCGATCTTTTTCACCTCGCCGCCCTCTATGGCCCGCAGCACGGCATCAAGGGCCACACGCAGGACAATATGATCGAGTGGGCGGGCTACACCGACCCGGAACTCGGAATCCCCGTGTACAGCCTTTACGGCGAGCACCGCGAACCTACGTCGGATATGCTCTCAAAGATCGACGTGCTGTTTGTTGACCTGCAGGACGTAGGCGCGCGCTACTACACGTTCATCTGGACGCTCTATCTCTGCATGAAGGCCTGCGGAAAACTGGGGATTCCGGTCGTCGTCCTCGACCGTCCGAATCCGATTTCCGACGCAGTGGAAGGACCCGTCCTCGACCTTGAATATTCGAGTTTCGTCGGCTTACATTCGCTCCCGATACGCCACGGCAAGACGATCGGGGAACTTGCTCGCATTTTCCGCGACGAATGTTTCCCCGGATGCGTGCTTCACGTGATGGAGATGGATGGTTACCGCAAAGGAATGTGGTTCGATGAAACGGGGCTCCCGTGGGTGATGCCGTCCCCGAACATGCCGACGCTTGATACCGCCGTCGTCTATCCGGGCATGTGCCTCTTCGAAGCGACGAACGTGAGCGAAGGCCGTGGCACGACGCGCCCGTTCGAAATCTTCGGCGCGCCTTTCATCGACGCCCCCGGACTCTGCAAGTATATGAACGGGCTGAATCTCCCCGGCGTATATTTCCGCGAGAATTATTTTCAGCCCACGTTCCACAAGGGCGCGGGGCAGATCTGCGGCGGCGCGCAGATTCACGTGCTCGACAGGAACACGTTCCGCTCCTTTGAAATGGCCGTGCAACTTTTGAAGTACCTCTGGAACCGCTACCCGGAGGATTTCGCCTGGAAGAATCCGCCCTACGAATACGAGTACAGGAAGCTCCCCATTGACATTCTCCTCGGAAACGGAACGTTCCGCAAGGAATGCATCGAAGTGAGCCTCTAAACGATGGCGCGGGAACTCTCCATCCTGTTACTTGCAGCCGGGCTAGGCACGCGCCTCCGGCCGCTCACGCTTCAGATGCCGAAGCCCCTCGTTCCCGTCGTTGACGAGACGATCCTCGCGCGTCAGGCGAAACTCGCACGGACAGTCTTTGGAGCGAGGCTCCACATCAATGCTTTTTATCTTGCAGATAAATTAAAAACCGCTGCGGAGTCCATCGGGTTTTCCAAGGTCTGGGTGGAATCCCCGGAAATCCTTGGCACAGGCGGTCCGCTTCACCGGATGTATGCGGAAGGCTTCCGCGGCGAACTCCTGGTGATGAACTCCGATTGCCACTGCCGCTTTGACTTGAACAACTTTATAAGTAACGCGCGGAACTCCGGCGCATCGTTCGCCCTCCTCGGCGTGGACTACCCGAAAGTGAATTCCATCGGCGTGGATGCGGAAGGTCGTCTTTCCCGCGTGAACAAGCGCTTCGACTTCGGCACGTCCGTTATTCCGGCGACGTTTTCCGGAATCTCCTGGTATTCGGAGTACGCCCTTTCCGAAATTTTTGGAGAGGAACGCGATGTCGTCCGCTTCTGGGAACGCAAGGCGAAAGCGGGCGAGGCTCCCTGGGTGGACCTTTCGCAGAAAGACTCTCCGTGGATAGACATGGGAAGCCCGGATGGCCTTATGCGCGCCTGCTTCGCGCGCCTCGCAGAACTCCGCACGGACCGCTGGATTTGTCCCGGCTCTCCGCTTGCTTCGGATTCCGCATTCCTCGCGCGTTCCTCGGATTTCGTCATTCAGGAAGGCGCCCGCGTCCCCGCGACGGCGACGCTTAAAAATGCGCTCCTTTTCGCCGGCGCGCAGGTGAATGAAAATGAATTTGTTACAAACGAGATCCGCGGTCTCAATTTCAACTGGAAGCTTCAATGATTGAATTCCGTGTCGTTCTGGTGGAACCGGAACATCCGCATAATATCGGGTTTGTCGCGCGCGCCATGCACTGCAACGCCATTCCCGATCTGCACATCGTTTTTCCGAGGCGTGACAACGTGCCGGAAGAATCCTACCGCACCGCGCACAATTCGCGCGAAATCCTCGATAATGCGGTCATCGTCCACAATCTGGAAGATGCCCTTTCTGACTGCGATTATGCAGTCGCATTCAGCCGCCGCATCTTTGAAAGCGTCCAGCCGCACACTTCGCTTCCGAAACTCGCGGAAAAGCTCCCCAAGGAAGGCCGTGTCGCGCTGGTCTTCGGACGCGAATCCTGCGGGCTCCGCGACGATGAAGTGGAACGCTGCGCGCTTATCTGCGAAATCCCCGTCCCGGGTCTGATGAGCCTGAACCTCGCCCAGGCGGTATCCGTGAGCTGTTACGAACTTTGCCGCGATGGTCTCCTCACGGGAACCGGTCTCCGCAAGCGCGAATACCACACTTCCGACAGCACGCGCAAGGCGGACGTGGGGGAGATGGAGAACTTCCTCGGCTTTTTACAGGATCATCTCACCGAGCGCTACAAGCGGCGCAGCTGGACCGATGCGTCCGTGCGCCTCATCCTGCAGCGTCTGCAGCCTTCGCGCGGCGAACTTTTCGCGCTCTACGGACTCGCACGGAGCCTCGCAAAGAGCTCTCCGCACGAGGATCGCCGCGAAGCCATTAAGAAACAGGCCGCGGAGAAACCCGCCGGCAAAACCAAATGATAACTCATAAACTATAATTGCAAGCGTATGTCAAATATTCCTACACCCAGTTCTAAAATTTCAGAAGTCCTCCGCGCGAACGGATTCACCGATGCCGCCACTTGGGAAGTTGCCGGTTCCGCCGGTTCCGGCCGCGGCTATTACCGCGTTCACGACGGTTCCCACTACGCGATCCTCCAGGTCTGCGCCGCCGCTGACGATGATTTCAAACGCTTCGCCTCCTACGGCAAAACGTTCCATTCCTTTGGCCTCCCGACCCCGACGATCCTCGCGGTCGATGAAGAAGCGCACCAGATTCTGATGAAGGACCTCGGTCCGAAAATGCTCGTGGACGAAGTTCTCCCGCTCGGCCCCATCTCCGGCAACGTCCGCATCCTTTATACGGAAGTGATCGACGCGCTCATCCGCTGGCAGGAATCCTCGCGCCTGTTGTTCCTCTCCCGCCCGGACATTGGCGCGCGCAAGTTTGACTATGCGGCGCTCAAGTGGGAAACAGACTATTTCCGCACAAATTTTCTCATCGACCGCAAAGGGATCAAGGACATTCCGCAGTATGTGGATAATTTTTTCTCGACCCTCGCCTGCACCGTGGACACGCACCCGAAAGTGCTCATGCACCGCGATTTCCAGTCGCAGAACATCATGGTCCGCCCCAACACAGAAATCGGCTTTGTCGATTTTCAGGGCGCCCGCCGCGGTTCCATGTTTTATGACATCGCGTCCCTCCTGTGGGACCCTTACGTGAACCTTCCGCGGAACCTCGTGGACGATTTCTTTGAATACTGGCGCACGGGCAACCGTCAGTGCGCGGACTTCTTCTCCAAGGAAGAAGCCTGGGAATTCTTCCTCCAGGCGAGCCTTCAGCGCATTATGCAGGCGCTCGGCGCGTTCTGCTTCCTCACGCGCGAAAAGCACATGGACAAGTTCGAGCAGTATGTGGAACCCGCGAAGGCCCGCCTCCGCGAAATCCTCATTGCGTACAAACTTGTGAGCGCGGAAAAGAGCGGCGAAGCCCTCGAATTTCTTATCAAGTCCGTCTCGTAACGGAAAAACGATTCAAAAAGAAGCGCTCTCCGCGGAGCGCTTCTTTCGTTGGCTTCCTCCAATGTCATTGCGATGCGCAAGCACTTTGCGCTTTAGCGCTTAGCGATTGCCATCCGTCCCGATGAACAAGTCCGATGTCATTGCGAGGCGAAAAACGCCGAAGCAATCCATGCCGTAGTGCGATGTCGGCTGTTCAGCGCTTTGCGCGCCCGAGCTGCCAGCGGATGTGTTCTTCGAGGTGATCCCATCCGTTGAAAGCGAAGCCGAATGCCGCGGAAATTTTTTCCACCGAGAACATCATCGGCTCGTCGGCCCAGCCGATGTCCTTTTCGACGATATTCGACTTGCTCCCGGGCGCGAACTCGATCATCTTCTGCGCGATGGATTTCCAGCTGATCCATTCCTTGCCGAGCGCAAGGTAGACTTCTTCGTTCGCCTGCGATTCCAGCACGGCGCGGAACACTTTCGCCTGTTCGCCCGCATGGATGAATTGCGTCCCGTCATTCTTGATGACGTTCACGTCCCGGTTTCCGAGGATGGCCTGCGCCATGTCCAGAAAGCGGCGGTCGGGTTGCGTGCAACCATCCGGGAACGCCGGATTCCCGAAGGTGTACCCCGGACGGATCACGTTGCGCTTCATTTGTGAGGAATGATAGCCGAGCACATAGGCTTCGCCAGCGGCCTTTGTCGCACCGTAAAGGTCGATCGGGAGGCATACCGTGTTTTCTGTCATCACGGGGCGCATTTTGCCCATCGCCGCGGTGCTTGACGTATAAATGAATTTTTTGCAGCCTGCCTGCGCTGCCGCTTCGAGCAGGAACACAGTCGCGCGGGTGTCGTTCTCGAGCATGGCGAGCGGAGTATCACCCCAGCCGAGCGCGATGTGGATGCAGGCGTCGCAGCCTTCGAGCCCTTTGCGGATGGCGTCTTCATCGCAGATGGAGCCTTCGATGAGCGAAATCCCCGGGACTTTATGGAGCGACGGAATCTTGTTCGGGTGCCGCGTCAGGATGCGGATTTCGTTTCCGCAGCCGAGAAGTTCTTTCGCGACATAGTGACCGATGAAGCCGGTCCCGCCGGTGAGAAAAATACGCATGGTTTTACCGCCCGATAGAAAGGTACTGGCAAATTATATTTTTTTGCACGGGAACGAATGCTTCGGCGCAATAAAAAGCCCCCGGCTGCGCCGGAGGCTTGTAAAATCGTGCTTTGCAGCTTATTCGAGTTCGGCCAGCGCCTTCTCGTCCTTCGCGACGATGTCCTTCTGCGTCGCGAGCTTCTGGCGTTCCGCTTCGAGCACTTGGGCCGGAGCCTTGGATGCGAAGTTTACGTTCGAGAGCTTCTTTTCGATCGCGGCGGCGAATCCCTTTGCCTTTTCGATTTCCTTTTCGAGGCGCGCCTTTTCGGCTGAGGGGTCGAGGATTCCCTTGAGCGGAATGAACAGCTCGCCGCCCGGGACGACCGCGTTCGCGCTGAACTTGGGCTTTGCTGCCTTCACTTGTATGTCGAGGCTTTCGAGTCCGCCGAGTTCCGTGATGATTGCCTTGCAGCTTTCCACTGCTTTCGCGGTCGCGTCATCGTCAACGGAGAGCACGCTCGCGAGCTTGGTGGCGGGGGAGACCCCGTAGCGTCCGCGGATTCCGCGCACGCTTTCCACGACGGCGAACGCCCTGTCGAACGCCTTTTCGATTCCGGCGTCGATGAGGGACTTGTCAGCTGCGGGCCATTCGCTCCTGATGACGCGTTCGCTTCCCGGGAAAAGCGTCGCGTTGAGTTCTTCCGTGATGAACGGCATCACTGGGTGGAGAAGGTCGATCACGCCGCGGAGCACGTGGGAAAGGATCGCCATCGCGTTCTTCTTTTCGGCGTCGAGCGCTTCGCGGTTGATCACCGCCTTCTTGATTTCGAGGTAGGAACTGCAGACGTCGTCCCAAACGAAGCGGTAGAGGAACTGCGCGAGTTCCGCGAAGCGGTATTCTTCAATCATCCGCGTCGCATCGCTAATCGTCGTATTCAAACGGGAAAGAATCCAGCGGTCCTCGAGAGCGAAGAGCTCCGGATCCATCGGGAGGAGTTTGTTCGAAAGCGCGCCGGCCTGTTCCAGATGCGGATACAGGAAGCGGCAGGCGTTCCACAGCTTGTTGCTGAAGTTGCGCCCGATCTCGAATTTTTCGGAAGTGTTGATTTCGCGGCCGTCGGGCTGCTTTTCCTTTTTTACCGGGAGGCGAACGTCCTGATTATCCGTGCAGAGCGAAGCCATCACGAAGCGGAGCGCATCCGTGCCGTATTTTTCCTCAATGTCCATCGGATCGACGCCGTTTCCGAGCGATTTGCTCATCGTGCGGCCCTGGCCGTCCATGATCTTCGGGTGAATGTACACGTGGCTGAACGGAATCGTGCCCATGTTCTCCTGACTGAAGATCACCATGCGCGCGACCCACAGCGTAATGATGTCGCGGCTCGTGACGAGCACGGACGTGGGGTAGAACGTCTTCAGCGTATCCGTCGCATCGGGCCAGCCCATCGTGCTGTGCGGCCAGAGTGCGCTCGAGAACCACGTGTCGAGAACGTCTTCCTCGCGTATGCACTTGTGCCCGGGAACGCAACCGTCCTTGAGGTTCTCTTCCTGCGAACAAATGAGCCAGCCGCCGTTCTGCGCGGGGTAGTAATAGACATCCTCGCGCGTTCCGAACGCCTTTTTGAGGTCTTCTTCCGAAGCGTCGTCGCAGTGCCAGATGGGGATCTGATGGCCCCACCAGAGCTGGCGGCTGATGCACCAGTCGCGCTTTTCGCCGAGCCAGTCGAGGTAGCTCCGCGCATAGCGTTCCGGCGTGAATTTCACTTCGCCGTTCCGCACCGCGTTCATCGCGTTCTCCGCGAGGACCTCCATCTTCACGAACCACTGGTCGGAAAGGTACGGCTCGATCGTCGTCTTGGAGCGGTCGCTGTGCCCCACCTGCATCTCGTGGTCTTCCACCTTGAGGAGGAGTCCCTGGTCTTCGAGTCCCTTGACCACGGCTTCGCGGGCCTTTTCGCCCTTGAGCCCATTGAACTCGCCGGCGTTTTCGTTGAGCGAACCGTCCGGGTTGAGGATGTTGATCATCGGGAGCTTGTGGCGGAGTCCCGTCGCATAGTCGTTCGGATCGTGCGCGGGCGTCACCTTCACGGAGCCCGTGCCGAATTCCTTGTCCACGAGGATGGCGTCCGCAATCACCGGAATGTCCCTGTTCACAAAAGGAACGCGCACCGTCTTGCCGATGAACTTCTTGTAGCGTTCGTCGTCGGGGTGCACCGCGAGCGCGGTATCGCCCATGATCGTCTCCGGACGGGTCGTTGCCACGGGGATGTAGCCCGAACCGTCGGAAAGCGGATACTTGAAGGTCCAGAAATGCCCCTTCACATTCTCGTAATAGATTTCGTCGTCCGCGACGGCGGTCTGCAGGAACGTGTCCCAGTTCACCAGGCGCTTTCCGCGGTAGATGAGACCTTTCTTGAACAGATTGAAGAACGCGTGGCGCACGGCCTTCGCGCAGACCGGATCGAGCGTGAAGCGCTGACGGCTCCAGTCGCAGCTGATGCCAAGGCTCTTCAGCTGGCGTGTGATGCGCGCCTCGTATTCGTCCTTCCACTTCCAGATGCGTTCCACGAGAGCTTCGCGCCCAATGTCGTGGCGGGTTTTATGCTCGTCCTTTAGGAGGCGTTTTTCAACGACGGCCTGCGTCGCGATGCCCGCGTGGTCCGTTCCCGGAATCCACAGCGTGTTATAGCCGCGCTTCCTGTGATAGCGGACGAGAATGTCCTGGATTGTGTCGTTCAGGGCGTGGCCCAGGTGGAGCGCTCCCGTCACATTCGGGGGAGGGATGACCATTGAAAAGGGCTTGCCTTTGCCGCTCGGTGCAAAATCTTGATTTTTATTCCATTGGTCGTGCCAACGGGCTTCAACTTCTCTAGGATTGTAACGCGTTTCCATAATGGCCGCAAATGTAGAAAAATCTAAAAAGGCGGCTCGCAAGAGCCGCCTTGGGTAATCGAAACAGGAACAGTTAAAGTTCCCGGATAACGTCCTCGGAAAGCTTAGAGATGTCGGCGACTTCGTTAACGGACATTCCTTTCTTGAGCATTGCTTTGGCCATTTCCTTCGCTTTGTCCAAGGCTCCCTTTTGTATGCCTTTTTCCATGCCTTTCTCCAAACCTTTTTTCATGCCTTTTTCTGCCGCTTCCTTCGCCAGTTCCTCGAATGCTATTTCGGCAGCGTATTCATCCCATTTTTGATTTACACGTTCCATTTCGTATTCCTCTAGTTCGTTGACTCCTAATTTAGCTACTTCAGCAATGGGAAGCAAGCGGGTGAACTTGTCTTCTTGTATCTCCGGGGGCAGCTCTGTGATTTTATCCAGATTCCTGAATAGATAGAGCCACTTGCGGAGCGCGTTTGGCTTTTCGCCGAGACCGGGAAATTTTGAAAGTTCCACTAGCGATATATTCAGATAGTCGCCGGCGCGTGCCTTTGTTTCAATGTCGCAAAAACTCAGGTGATGGATGAAGCGGTCGTCATCGACAAGGGCCGCCCAGCTTATGGTAACGATGAATACGGGGGAGAAGTCGTAAGCCCACTTGTCGCCGGGAGTCCCCTGTTTCGCGATATCCTGACAGGCGTAGAATACCACCCGCTTCAGAAAATGGGCGAACGGCTTAATCTGTACTTCCACGATGAAAAGGCGGCCGTCATCGTCTTTGCAGTGGAGATCGAAAGCGCTTGTGCGGCTTGCGCCGCTTCCGGTTCTATTAACCTCCTTGTCCCTTGAGCGCAAGTCCCGTATCGGCCGCTTGAGTTGAGGAGCGAGGATGTCGTTCAGTAGATTGATCAGGTTCACTTTCGTGTAGTCATCGTCGGGATTGAATGCCTTTTTGAAAAGCAGGTCCGTCATCAGGTTTCCATAAGGGGACTTCGTTCTGTTTTCTGTCATTGATTATCCATTTCGCGACGGCGCGGAATTGCCCCGTCTTATATATAACGAAGTTGCGGGGTGTTTTATGACAGAAATCTTTGTAAAAATTTTACAACGCTATTTGCTACACTCGCGTCAATCGTATCCGGTGAACTCCATTGCCGTCTCAGCGATGTATTTCCGTCCCAGAATTTTTCAGTTGCTCCGCGAAGCGGTGAAGGACGGGAGCCTCGCCCGTTTCGGCACAGGGATATATTTTTTGCCGACGAAAATGATTTTTGGACAGTTGCGGCTGGAAGCCGGCGCCGTTGTCGCAAAAAAATTTCTGAGCGATGGAGACGCTTATTACGGCTTTTACTCCGGTCCTATTCTTATGAATAGCAGCAGGTACCTAAATGGAGCAGGCGGCAAAATTCCTTGGCCTATTCTCATTCGCTTGCTCTTTTTTCGTGGTAGTTAAAACTCCAAGCTAGAAAC
>JBAYFD010000035.1:0-11677 GCA_041667365.1 Fibrobacteraceae bacterium
CTTCCACTCCGGCGGCAACAATAGCGCCCGCCGGGCACTGACCGCGGTTAATCATCGTTGATCTGAAAAGGGACTTCCTCGGAAGTCCCTTTTTGTTTGAATCCGCGGGACGGGATGAAAAAGCCCCGCAAGCGCGGTTTTTCTCATTAGAAACGCGCAAAAACGCTGATTTTTCAATGAATGTATCTGTTTTTTCAAGATAGGAATGAAATTTTACAGATAGTGAAATCGTCCGCAATCCATTGTGCCATAAGGAATTGCGGACGTTGAAAAATATTTGTACGCAGTAAAGAAAGTTTTACACTGCAAAAGCACCCCAAAAGGCCTAAAAAAAAATAAATATGGGCACAGGAATCAATCAACTAACTTGTACTCAAAGGAGTCTCTCTATGGCTAAGATGATGGAATCGTTCAATCCTTCCTCCAGTGGTTATCAGTTCATGTGGATCATTCTCGCCGTCGGTATCGTCGGTCTGGGTTTTGCCATTGAACGTTTCATCTACATCGTTATCCGCAGCGGCAAGGGCCGTGCGCAGTTCCTCGCCGACTTCGGCCGCCTTATCAGCGCGAAGCAGTATGATCAGGCTCTGAGCGTCGCTAATGCCGCCCGTTATCCGATTGCCAAGGTCATGGCCGCGATCGTCGCTGCCCGCGATGGCAAGCGTGATGGCATGCAGGCTGCCTGCGACGCCGTGTTCCTTACGGAAGCTCCGCGCCTCACCCGTTATATTTCAATCATTTCCGTTATGGCATCCATCTCCACTCTTCTCGGACTGATGGGCACAATTTACGGTCTGATTTACACATTCGATGCTCTTTCCAACAAGCCGGCCGCTGAACGTCCGAAGGCCCTTGCCGATGGTATTTCCATCGCTATGGGTACTACTCTTCTGGGACTTCTCTGTGCAGTTCCTCTGCTCGTGCTCGTCGGTATCCTCAACCTGAACAGCGAACGTCTCATTCAGGAGATGGAAGAAAAGGGCCTCAAAATCATCAACTCCCTCGCCTGATTTTAATAGTTGAAGAAAACTAAAATCAGATAGGAGTTAATATGGCAAGAGAAATCAAAGAACCGGCAGAAGTGCAAGAACCTGACCTGCTGCCGGCGATGGGTCTGTTTACCATTCTGATTCCTTTGCTGCTGACTATGACCGCTTTCTCGAAGCTCGCCATCGTTGAAATCAATCTGCCTGAACGCAGTATGATGAATATGAGTAACGACGCTCCGCCGGAGCCGGATGAGCAGGCATTGAATCTCTCTTTGGCAATTACGGATCAATATGTGGTGATCGGCGCCCGCGGCGGATTCCAGCCCAACATCTACTATAAAGAGATGTGGTCTTTCCGCTGCAAGTCCGATAATCAGCTCGTTACTTATTCCCCGGATGACGTGAAGGCGACGGTTGCCGCCGGTCATGGTCCGAAGTGCAAGGACGGGTCTGAAATTGATAAGGAACATTATCTTTATCAGCTCGAAAATATTGAACTGTGGTACATTGACAAGACTTCCGATGAAGATCCGGGCCGCGTGCTCTGGGGCGTGTATACGTCTCATGAAGCGGGAGTCCCCGATAGTATCCTCGTGGACGGAAATAACTCGTTCCTCGCCACTCAAGGCGAAGGAAATTTGGGCTTGAACCCTCCTGCATCGCTTAAGAAACCGGGTGCCGGTGTCGCCGTCGCGACGCTCACTCCGAATTCCGCCCGCAGGCTCAAGCCCGAGGACGCTGCGAAGCTGATTGTCTATCCGCTTTCCGCTTACGATGAAATCGCCAAGGAACTGATTCAGATTCACACAGCGTTCATTGATCTGGAAGATGTGGACAACATCATCATCGTCGCAAACGACGATACGCAGTTCGATAAAGTCATCGCCTTGATGGATCGTGCGAAATCCGCCGGTTTCACCAAGATCAACCTGGCTAAGTTGGGAGGTTAACCATGAGAAAGATGCATAAATATGGCAAGGATGTGCCGTTCTCATTGACCTCGATGATGGATATGATGACCATTATTCTGGTGTTCCTTATCAAGAACGTGGACACTGAAGGACAGTTGATCACTCAGGCGCAGAACCTCATTCTGCCGGTATCCACCTCCAAAGTCCAGCCGAAGGAAGTCTCCCTGGGCATCACGGTCGACAATCAGTATGTCGTGGTGGACAATCAGAAGATTATTCCTACTGCGGATGTCCTCGCTCAAAGCGATCTCCTGATCGCCAAAGTTGATTCCGTGCTCAAGGAACGTCGCCAGACGGAACAGGAACACAACTTGAAGGCTGGTCTTCCGGCTGATGAAGCCGGTAACATCATCATTCAGATTGACAAGAACATCCCTTATGACGCAATGTATAAGGTGATGGCCACTTGCGGCTTTTCCGGCTACACGAATATCGCTTTCGCCGTGCTGATGAAGAACGGCGGGGAGGAATAATATGGCTAAGCAAAAGCAGCCTGTAGATCCGTTAGTCGCATCGCTAATGCCGGAATCGGACAAGAAGTTCGCCGGTGTCACTGCCATTTCCATCGTGGTCGCTCTCGCGCTTTCCGCCTGGGCTTCTATGTACGAAGCGGTGGTTGATGAAGTGATGTTCGAGGAAAATAACGAACAGAACCTTCAGGCCTCGATGAAAATTGAGGACAAGAAGGAAGAAAAGAAAGAAGAGAAGAAGGAAGAAAAGAAGCCGGAACAGAACCGCAAGCGTGCGGGCGGTGGTGGCAAACCGCGTGGCAAGGGCGTTCCTAACGCGCCTCAGACCCGTGGTGTGCTCAAACTCCTCACGGCTCAGACTTCCAAGGCGAACTATGGTGCTTACGATTTGATGAAGGACCAGAAGTTCACTAAGGATATCGATAAGGTTCTGAAAGATGTCGCAGGCTTGCAGACGACGGGTAAGACCGTTCTCGGCGGTCGTCGCGGTAAGGCTGACGGTGGCTTTAACGAAGGCTATGCCGAAGGTGGCAACGGTCTTGGTGACGGTCTCGCCGGTCTTCTCGGTGGAAGCGGTGGCGCTGGTGGCACGATTGCTACCAAGACCAAGGGTTCCATCAAGACTCCTTCTGAACGCGATATTGATATGGGTTCAGGCGGCGGTTCCCGCAGTGCTGCGGACATCATGAGGGTTGTCCGTCAGCGTACTCCGGGCCTGCGCCACATCTATAACAAGTTCTTGAAGACGAAGCCCGGATTCGCCGGAAAGGTGACTCTGCGCTTCACGATTTCGCCTAGCGGCGATGTCATCAGCATTTCGATCGCGTCGTCTACGACGGGATACGGAGACTTTGATGACGAAGTCAAGTCAACGGTTGGCCGGTGGACATTCGGTGCGGTGACGTCTGGTAACACAACGGTTACCATTCCGTTCACTTTCTCTGAATAATATCGGGAGATTCTAAAAAAGGTCCGGGCGCATGGCGTCCGGACCTTTTTTTGTGTTTTTTTGTTGCGGAAAGCCTTTTATAAAATTAACTTTCATAACAAAGAATTTTACCACAGGAGTTGTTCGATGAAATTCACATCATCTGTCGCAGTCGGTCTCGCTGTCGGTGTCGTCGGCGTGGGTTCCGCTTTCGCTACGTTTGCCAGGGTGGAGTCGATGGGCAAGAATACGACTTACATCATGGATGACGTCAGTATTTTTGATAATCCAGCGGATATTAATTTGTATCCGAATTATCTCATCGGCGGTTTCGGCGAATATACCGATGATGTCGCTACCGGTACGAACAAGGATCCTCAGCATCCGACATTCGGTGGAATTTTCTCTCTCGGGCTTGGTTCCGGTGATACGCCGGATCCGCGGGTGACGATCGGCGGCCTTTTCGGTCGTGAGGATTCGGAGCTTTTTCAGTTCCTGCCTACGAAGTACATCGGTGATAAAGGGGACACGAACGCGCTCCCGGAAACGGTCACCAATTTCGACGGTTTCCTCGGCGGTACGCTTTCCAATGGCAATGCTTTCGGCCTTCATGTTTACATTGCGCATCAGGATGGCGGCTATGAAACGGCGAGCGGTTCCTATCAGGTCGATGGTAATTCCTACGCATCGGTCATCCGTGGCGATGCCGGTATTAACTGGCAGCTCGGTAGCGGTACGGACCTTGAATTGACCGGCGGCATCGCCCGTGTGCAGTACGGCCCGGATCACAAGGATTTCTTTGAAGACGGCGATTTCTCTTATTTAGGCAATGCGCGCGCGTTTTTCACCCTTGACGCCATTGACGGCGAGCTCATTCCTGCTGTGCGCGCTCATTATGTTCAGGCGCCGGGCGTGGAAGACAGGCACGCGCAGGTCGGTCTCGGTATCAATGTCGCTCTTGATCGCGGCTTCTTCTGGATGGGCTGGGACTTCCTCTGGAATCAGAAGAGGGAACATGACTGGACTTATGATTATACCACGGGCGAAACCGTTTATAATTCTCAGTATGAAGACAAGATCTGGGACAAACGCAAAGATATCGGAGGAATGGTGAGTTTCGGTATTGAACGTAATATTTGGTGGGATTGGTTCGTTGTGCGCGTCGGTGGTCAGAAGTCGATACTTTATACGAAATGCGACGTTGACTCCCGCAACGCCGGCAAGAATGGACTTTGCGCCGATGACGGAACGTTCTTCTCCACAAACCCGATGGGTGACGGAACGGCGAAGGATCACGTCGGCTGGGGTTTCGGCATCAATGTCGAGGAAAAGCTGAAAATCGACGTCACTGTCGCGGAAGATCTGCTGTACCGCAATCCGTTCCAGGGCGAAGGCCGGCTGTTCTCCAGAATTGACGCGACTTACTCTTTCTAAAGACTTTCCCCCAAAATCATTCGGATTTCAGGAAAAGGCACTTCTTCGGAAGGGGCCTTTTTTATATTGTAAGCATGTTACGAACCATTATTGCCGTTTGCTGCGCTTTACTCCTTGCCGCTTGTTCGGAACGTCCGGAACAGGTGGAAAAGAAACTGGATGTCTATTTGCAGGAAGATCTGAAGTTCATGGTGGCGGAAACTTTCCGGGCGTCCCATGATCGGGAGGCCTTGCTGGATTCTCCTTATTATAAGATCCGCGACCTTCGCTTTTTTGACCGGGAGCATTCTAAAATGTATTCCGCTTATGCGGAAGTCGACTTTTACATTTATAGGAACATCAAAATGTTTGAAACGCGCAAGTACCGCTATGATGCGGAATACCTTCAGTGGGACCGCTATTTGAAGACGTTGCGCTTCGGCACGGATAGTAAGTAATTTCACGTATTTCTTTTATATTGTTTTTAAGCTATATTAAAGCAATCATCCAAAAGGAAAGAAGATTTTGTTCGGATTATTTTCTTGTGACATCGGTATAGATCTTGGTACTGCTAATACCTTGGTGCACGTTGCTGGACAGGGTATCCTTATCAATGAACCGACGGTTGTTGCGGTTGATCGCAAGAATGACCGTGTTTCTGCGATTGGCAGTGAAGCTAAAAAAATGCTCGGAAGGACTCCTGGCGAGAACATCGCCGTGCGTCCTATGAAAGACGGCGTCATCGCTGATTTCCAACTGGTCGAGGTTTTGCTGCAGACGTTCATTAAACGAGTGCAGAAATACCCGCTCTTTCTTGTGAAGCCGCGTGTCGTGGTCGGCGTTCCTTCCGGTATCACGGAAGTGGAAAAGCGCGCCGTGATCGATGCAGCGCGTGCCGCCGGTGCAAAAGAAGTGCATCTGGTACATGAGCCTATGGCTGCCGCCATCGGTATGGGCATTCCAGTCGAAGATCCGGTCGGTAATATGATCGTTGACATCGGCGGAGGAACGTCCGACATTGCGGTGATCGCCTTGAACGGCACTGTGCGCAATGCTTCGGTGCGAGTCGCGGGCGATGAGATGGATGAAGCGATTGTGAAATATCTCCGCACGGCGTACAATCTCTGCATTGGCGAGAGCACTGCGGAACAGATTAAAATTCAGGTTGGCTCCGCGTTCCCGCTCGAAAAAGAACTGACATGGGAAGTCAAGGGCCGCGATGTCATTGCAGGCGTGCCCCGCACGATGACTGTGACGAGCGAAGAAATCCGTGAAGCGCTGAATGAGCCGGTGGCGACGATTATCGAAACGGTGAAGCAGGCTCTGCGCATTACGCCTCCGGAACTTTCCGCGGATATTCTCGATCGTGGTATCATTATGACCGGCGGCGGATCTCAGCTGCGCGGTCTGGATGCCCGCATCCGTCAGGAAACGGGGCTTTCCGTGAACGTCATTGACGACGCCATGGTCTGCGTCTGCAAGGGCGCCGCCCGTATTCTTGAGGATATTGACAAGTATCGCCCGGTGCTGATTTCTTCCACTGTGTAACAGGGAGAGCACGCGGAAATGTTGAGACTTGTCCGCTTGTTGCAGTCGTTTTTCTGCTTAGGCCATGGCACGGTTCTGCTGGTCTTCCTCATTCTGTTGAGCGTTTTTCTGCGCAAGTCTTCTGATTCTACGCGTGAGAATATCGCGGCAGGGGCGCTCGCTTCGGTGTATTATCCCGGGCAGAGAATACTGTCTTCGGTGAATCAGATCCGGTCTCTGGATGCGGAGAACGAACGGCTCAAGAAAGAGAATGCAAGGCTCCGGATGGAAACGGTCGATGCCCGCGAAGGCTTGAAGGAACTCGCACGGCTGCAGGAACTGGTGCATTTTGATAACAAGTGGGATTATCCGATCGTGACTGCCCGCGTCGTCGGACGCAGCCTGGGAAGACTTTTGACGACGCTTGTGGTGAACCGCGGCCGAGCGCAGGGCATCCATGAGAATATGCCGGTGTTCACCGTCCGGGGCCTGGTGGGGCGTGTGGCGCGGGTATCAGAAAACTTTTCACGGGTACAGCTGCTCGTCGATCCGAATATGAAACTCTCCGTGATAGAAGAACGCACCCGCGTCGTCGGCTTCCTGGAGGGCTCCGACGGAGTGTCTTTGTTCGCAATGATTCCGGCGAATACCGGCGTCAAAGTGGGCGATACCCTTGTGACTTCCGGGCTGGGCGGCCTTTATCCGAAGGGAATAGGCGTCGGCATCGTCCGTGTGATTCATCAGGGCGATGTGGATGTGATGTGTCATTTGTCCGTGGAACCGTTTCAGAATTTTTCAAGGCTTGAAGAATTGTTCATAATGCAGAAAGAACCGGATTGGACGGTTCAGGAGATGCTGACCGAATGATTCGTATTTTGAAATATCTGTTCCTGTTTCTGTGCTGCGTCCTGTTGCAGACTTCGCTTGCCTCGTGGATCCGCATCTTTGACGTCGCTCCGGATTTCATTCTTATTTTCGTGGTCGTCGCGGCGCTCCGTCAGGGACCGGTGGCGGGAATGCTCTGGGGTTTTGTCGCGGGCTTTTCGCAGGATGTGTATGCGCCGGTGGAATGGCTCGGCTCGCAGACGTTATCCCTAACGATCGTGGGTTTCGTCATCGGGCAGTTCGAAGAGCGATTCCTGACGCTGAACCTGCCGTTGAAGGTCTGCCTGCTGGGCTTCGGCTTTTTGATCGACGATATCCTTTATTATGTGTCCATCGGCGTCGACCGTGGAAATTTTCCTGTGCTGCTCGTGACAAAGACGCTTCCTGAATGTCTTTATACGATGCTCTGCGGCACTCTGATTTTTTCCTTTGTGTTCAGGAATAAACCGCAGCGCACTCATGTTGACTGATCTTTCGCAGAATGAGGAAACGACGGACCGCGGTACCAAGGTCCTGGCATATTTAGTGTTCATTGCTTTTTCGTTTGCGCTTCTGCTCATCCGTCTGTTTTATCTGCAATACGTGAAGTATGATGAAAATTTGCAACAATCCGAGAACAACCGTATGCGGAGCGTTGTGCTGCGCGCGGACCGCGGCGCCATTTTTGACCGCTATGGAGTCGTGCTCGTGCGGAACCGTCCGTCGTATCAGATTGCCCTGGTGCCGAAGGATTTGAAGAATCAGGATTCCGTAATGGCGCGCCTTCTAAGCATCCGGGATTCCGCCGGTGTGCGGATGTTCGATTCCCTGGCTCTGGATTCCGCGTTCCAGTACTGCCGCTGGCACAGGAGTGGAACGGTGCGCATTCTCGAAGACGCTTCGTCGGAGCAGGTCGCCATCATTGAGGAACGTTCTGCGGATCTGCCGGGAGTGGTGACGGAAGTGGAGTCCCGTCGTGAATATCCTTACGGGACGCTCGCCGCGCACGTGCTCGGCTATACGGGCGAAGTTTCGGATGAACAATTAACGAAGCCGGAATTCAAGGATTATCTGCTCGGGGACCGGATCGGTCAGAAGGGGTTGGAAAAGGAATATGATAAGGAATTCCGCGGCAAGGACGGAATGAAGTTCATCGAGGTGAACGCGTATGGGCGCGAAGTCGGCCTCATCGACGGCATGGGTGTTCAGGCCGCCGTCGCCGGGTATCAGATGGTGACGACTCTGGATCTGAAAGTCCAGCATGCTGCGGAGGCTGCTTTGCCGGATTCCGTGCGCGGGGCGATCGTCGCCATAGATCCGCGGAACGGTGAAATTCTGGCGATGGTGAGCTCCCCGCGGCTCGATCCGAATATTTTTTCCCTGAAGCGCCGTGAGCGCAATAAAGGCTGGGCGGAAGTCGCGCTGGATTCCATGCGCCCGCTTACGAACAGGGCCATTTCCGGGGTTTATCCGCCGGGGTCCGTGTTCAAGTTGATCACAGCGGGCGCGGGTCTTGAATACAAAGTTGTGAACAGACATTCGCATATGGCGCAGCCGTGTACTGGCGGATATCAGTTCGGCGCGCGGTATCAGAAATGCTGGGGAAAGCACGGCAGTCTTGATCTGGTGAACGCGATCAGGCTTTCCTGCGACGTTTATATGTACCAGCTGGGGCTTATCCTCGGCATGGAAAAGATCAACGAATTCGGGGAACGTTTCGGCCTCGGTTCCGAGCTCGGAGTGGATATCCCCGGGGAACGCTCCGGATGGCTTCCGGATTCGGCGAGTTTCAATGCCCGGAATAAGCGCCTCGGATGGCGGTGGGCGCGCGGCCTTATTCTGAACCTCGCGATAGGGCAGGGTCAGCTTGTGACGCCGCTCCAGGAAGCGGTGATGGCCGGTTCCGTCGCGACGGGGAAGGGTGTGTACCGCCCGCATTTCATGAAGGAGCTCCGCACGCTCGATGGAAAGGTCGTCCGGCGCTATGAACCGGTGAAGATCCGCGAAGGAAATATGTCTCCGGAAACGCACCAGGCGCTCGTGGATGGCATGGATTCCGTGGTGAACCATCCGGGCGGAACTGGAAAGCGCGCTGCCATTCCTGGAATTCGCGTGGGTGGAAAATCCGGGTCGGCGGAATGGAAAAAAGGAGAAAAAACGCACGCATGGTTCGTTGCCGTTGCTCCTCTTGATGATCCGCAGATTGCGGTCGCCGTGGTGCAGGAGGCGGTCGGCGGTGGCGGTGCGCTGTCCGCTCCCTTGTGCCGCAAGGTGATGGAAGCGTATTTCTTCAAGGATCGCCCGAGCCCGGATAGCCTTGCGCATCTGGCGCAGATGAAGAAGGACAGCCTGGCCTTGCTCCGTTACGGAGGTTCCGCGAAACATGATTCGCTGAATGCCGCGGATCGTAAGGCGCAGCCGAAAATTCATGAATCCGCATCGGTGGCGAAGTCTGATCCGAAAAAAATGGAGGGCGGACGATGAGAGGCTCTGGAAAGTTCATCGGAACATCCATGAAGATCGACTGGCTCTTTTTGCTCGCCGTCGCGCTTCTGATGGGATTCGGCTTCGTCCTCGTGTATTCGGCGACGGTGACGCACGATCTTGTCTGGTATGATTCCCGCTGGTTCCGGCAGATGGTTTATTTTGTGGGCGGCTGCGTGCTTGCCGCGGTTTTTTCTCTGGTGAAAATCGATTATTGGCGAAGGCTCGCCTTTCCGCTATATGTCCTGACTATATTCGGGCTCGCGTTCGTCGCGCTAGGCGGCGGTGATTCCGCGAAAGGTGCAGGACGCTGGATAAATCTGGGCTTTATTAAACTACAGCCGTCCGAATTCGCGAAGATCGCTTACCTTCTGGCCCTTTCCACCTGGCTTTCAAAGCATCGCGTGAGCCTGTCGAAACTCAGCTCGTTCATTGTGCCGGGGATCATCTTCATCGTTCCTTTCCTTCTGGTGCTGAAACAGCCCGATCTGAGCACGGCGCTTGTGTTCACTGCGGTGACCCTCGTTGAATTTTTCTGGGCGGGTCTTTCTTTCTGGGAACTGTTCCTCCTGTTGAGTCCGGTTCTTTCCGTGATGCTCTCTTATCCTCAGATTCCTTATTCTCAAATTCTCTGGGGACTTCTCATCATCGTCGTTTTCCTGACGCTGTTTCTTCTCCGGTTTAATAAAAAAATATTCATTGCGCTCCTCTGCGTGGACATTATCGCCGGATATGCGAGCACAATGGCCTGGAATTCCCTGGAAGATCATCAGCGGAGCCGTGTGATGACGTTTCTCGATCCGATGCGCGATCCTAAGGGCGCGGGTTATCAGGTCATTCAGTCCAAGGTCGCCATTGGTTCCGGCGGAATGACCGGGAAGGGGTTCGGCGAAGGCTCGCAGACGAATCTCTCCTTCCTGCCCGAGGAACACACGGATTTCATTTTCAGCGTGCTCGGGGAGCAGTTCGGTTTCGTCGGCGCGCTTGCCGTGCTTTCTCTGTATTTCCTGCTTCTGTGGCGGGCGATTTCTATATGCCGGTTGCATTTCGCGCCTTTCGTGAATCTGGTAGTCGCGGGCGCGTGTACGATTTTCCTTTTCCATATCGTCGTGAACATTGCGATGACGATCGGACTTATGCCTGTGACCGGGCTTCCTCTGCCGTTCCTCTCTTACGGAGGGTCGTTCCTCCTCACCTGTATGATGCTTGTCGGGCTTCTCATTAATATGCGTTATCAGGGCGGCGAGATAGAGGACAATTACTGAACCCGGTGTAAAATTTCATTTAACTTGTTTTATTCTTCTCCGTGCCGCGTTTAAAAGGGGAACGGCTGTCCGTTCTTTTTCCGGGAGAAACGATGCGCGTCATTCAACCTGTTTTCCGTTTTCTATTCGGTAACGTCTGCCTCGGATGCAGGGAAGCGAAAGGGCCGCTGGATCCCTGGCTCTGTCCGGATTGCCGGGCGGAACTCCGTCGCCTTGGCAGGGAACCGCTGCACCCTGCGCCGGATGTCCTTTGCCTTTACCCGATGGCGTCCGTGACACGGAATCTGGTCCATGCGCTCAAATACGGCGCCATGCCCGGGCTGGCTAATTACTTTGTGCGTAACTCGTCCATCGGGAAAGACGGCGAGGCGAGGGACTTTTTTAAAGACGCCGGTATTCCCCTGCTGTGGCTTCCTGTTCCGCTGCATTCTTCCCGGTTCCGTGAACGCGGCTATAATCAGGCGGAGCGCATCGCCCGGGCGCTCGCCTTGAATGCAGGCGGGCAGGTCGGGGGAGAACTTTCAAGAACGGTGTTCCAGGGATCCCAGACGAAACTTTCTGCGCAGGAGCGGGTGACGAATGTCGCCGGGGTATTCCGGGTAAGCCCTCATTGCCGGTTTCCGGAAGGCCCGTTCCTGCCCGTTGTCGTTGATGATGTGTATACGACTGGCGCGACTACGGGGGCCTGTCTTTACGCTCTTTCGGAAGCGAAGGTCCGGGCGGGTAAGGTCTGCACTCTGATTTATGAGGAAGGAGCCTCGGCGAC
>JBAYFD010000036.1:0-11591 GCA_041667365.1 Fibrobacteraceae bacterium
GACCCCGTGGACAGCACCTACTACATCAGTCCCGACAACGATATCGGGAAGTACGATCATTTCGATGACGTCTACCTAGGGCTCCATATGAACATCGGTGCCCAGTACAAGCAGTTCCGCACCTGGTTCGACGTCAACTTCATGCCTACGCAGGTTTCCGAAAAGCCCGCGGACTACAGCACCACGACCGGCTACGAACTTTACGACGCCAAGTGGTTCTCCTACGGCGTGGACTGGATGTTCGGCTGGAAGCTCTTCGGCGAAAATACCGTCATCAATCTGATTCCTTCGGCTGGTTTCGGCTTCAACCTCCTGAACCTTCACCTCACCTCGGATTACGACTTCCTCACCGACACCAAGGGATCGTCCTACATCACCGCGCGCAACCGCTATTACAGCACGTTCGCGCCGACATTCAACGCGGAAATGGAACTCCAGCTCAACATCGACCCGATCGCCGTCGGTGTCTACGGCGGTTACCGCGTGATCCGTTACGATGAACTCAAGATCGAAGGACGTTCCTACGGCGACCCGGACGTGAACGGCGACACATGGTTCATCGGCGGCAGGCTCACCTGGACGTTCAAGTCCGAGGCGCAGCGCAAGCTGGAAGACAAACTTTAATTTTCCCTTTTATTAAAAAAGACCTCGGGTTAAAAGCCCGGGGTTCTTTTTTTATCCGCCATAATAACAGCGTCTCATTTTCCAGCGGGAAGACAGGAAAAGACTTTCGACGGATGCATCCGGCGGCTGTTTCTTCTCTTCACCCATGATCCTGTCCATCGCGATGTAATGCGCCGCCCGCTCCTTTAATTTCGAATCCGTGTGCCAGCGGATGGTATAATCCGTCCCCGGTCCGGGATATTCAAAATTCCAGCCGAGCAGAAGCGTCGAAACGCCTAGCCGCCGCAAGTCGAGCGGAAGTTCCGCGAACTGCCCCTGCGTCGTGACGAGCACAACCGCTTTTATTTTATGGTAGGCGGCAAAGATAAGGGCGTCGTCCATCAGATCGGAATTCGGCTTCGATACGGATTCCGCGTTCCCGGCGTTATAATGCATCTGTATGCCGGCGATCTTAAGCTTGCGTTCCAGCTGCAACGTCCCGGCGTGCCCCAGGTCGCCGCTATGCCTCGGATTGCCGAAGGGATGATAGTAATGCGCCTCCAGCTCAATGAGCCCGCGGGGGTGGAAAACCTTGAGCGCCTCCTCTTTCACCCAGTGCCGGAAACCCGTAAAATCAATGCAGGTATGCCGCGTATGGTGAATCCTATAATACTCATTCACTTTACGGAACGTAAAACCATCGATGAACAGGCCGACGGGAAAGGGCGGCTGCATTCTTTCTTGAGACATGACTTTTCCTCCATAAAGGCGCGTTGATCATTTTGGCCTTTTATATAACAACGCACCAACGCGGGAAAAGTTCCTTTATTCTTTTGTAAAATTTTTGATGTAAAATAATCAAAGCAATTTTTTACGCTTCAAATCATTCATCAGCGACGCCGGCATCCACGCTTTCATCGCCTTGAATTCCGGAGTTTTCAAAACTGCGAGCCAGCGGTCGCGGGCCGCAGCGGCACCCGCGTCATTGTAAATCCGCGCAAGATTACCGGCCGCGCAATAATAACGGATGGATTTTCCCGTCCGCTTCAAATATCCGGCGGCGCTCGCTTCGTAGATCGCGGCGGCTTCCGGATACCGCTTAAGCCTGTAGAGCATGTCCGCGCGCATCTGCAGGAACACCGGATGGCCGGGAGCTTTCGCAAGCGCACCGTCCGTAAGCCGCAGGGCCGCTTTATATTCACTGCGGTCATAATGCATCCATACGAGCGGCGTTACGAAGAGGGGCCAGAAAAGCGACGAATTCGCCGAGGCTTTTTCAAGAACGCTCAATGAAGTCTGCTTGTCATCAGGGAAAAAAGGGAGAAAACCTAAGGCATCGCTCATATAGTACGCATAAATTGCATAGAACGCGCGCGCGTCCGGATCGGCGCTCTCCTCAAAGATTTTCGCCGCGCTCCGCGTGTGCATTGCGCCTTTCACCGATCTTCCGAGGGCGCTCTGCGCATAGCCCAGCTCGAATTCCCGCAAGGCGTCCCAGACTCCGGAAGAACGGCACTCCGAAAGCGATGCCGCCGCTTTGTTCAGAGCCGCCGTATCTCCGAGATCATCAAAGCGGCTGATGCGGACGATGTTCACAAAAATGCAGGAAAGTCCCGCATCCTGCGCGCGCATCGCGCGCGCAGCCGCATCCGCCCTGGCGTAATCGCACGACATAGAATAACGGGTCACCTGTTCCGCGGATTCCTTAAGCGCGCCCTGTAAAACAAAAGCTGAATCATTCCACGCGGAGGAAGCGAAAGAAACTTCCGCAAGCAGCACAAAGACACATAGCGATAGGCGAAAAATCATTTTGAAAATATATTTAATTTCATTTTTATAATCCAAATGAGAATAGGCGGGAATGCGCCGAAAGCAATCGCGCAAAGCCGGTCCGTATTTGGCTAACTCATTGACCTTTCACAAGATAGGAAAATACCGGTCGTCAGAGCGGCATTTAAATAATTTATCTATAACAAAATTTTCTGACGCGGCAACAAAAAAATATCTGCCTTTTCCGCTGGAGTTTTAATAAAATAGAAGAAAGCACGGAGGCCATTATGAAAGCATTTCGCCCGACTGCCGCATTTACATTCTACCTGCTCCAATCCGGATACCAGGCATTTAAAACTCGCCTCAAAGAAGAATTATCCGTCCGCTGCGGAATGAATCTGGACGACTACGAAGACGATGACCAGCTCTATTCGCTTTATCTGCAAGGCGAACCGATGAATTATATCATCGACGGCCTCTGCGGACAGAATGAGAATTAACGTGCGTCGCCGCAGCTCTGCGCCGGCGTGAACTGACCTTTCGTCACCGTAAGAATACGGGCGTTATCATTCGCGCCGTTCTTGAACTTGACATCGCCATAGACTCCCTGAAAAGCAGAAGCGCCGCGGATGCCGTCCACGATGCTGCTTCCGGCGGAGATGTTCTTAATGACGATCGCCGCGGCAGTGTAGCTAAGTCCGCTCACTTTATCATCGCGCGGTTCTTCATTCCAGCGCTTCTGGAATTTATCGGAGAACTTTTTATACGCGGCACTATCCTCGGCCGGCACGGACGGCACGCTGAAATACGTTCCCTCGACAAGATTCTTCCCTTGCGAAATCAAATTGCGGCCATACCAGCCGGACGTTCCGAGAAGAGGGCCCGAAACCTTATTGAACGCGAGCTGGCTCACGATGAGCCCGGCATCCGCAGGCGAGCTCGACGGAATGAAAATTCCGGGGAACTGCACTTCGGTATCCTGCATATAAGCCTTGCGGTCCTTAGCATTCGAAGCATCCAGGTTTTCAACGCCCTTCTGGATATTGCGGCGGCGCACTTCCTGCTTGTAACGCACATTCTTCAAAAGATCACATTCCGTCTTATAATCCGCGTGACCTTCCTCGAACTTCTGCTGGACGAGAATCGTCCCACCGCGGTTTTCAACGGCCTGCATAAAACTTCTTGACATCGTATTTCCATAATCGCCGAGGGGACTGAGAACGGCGAATTCACGGATTCCGAGGCAGGTCATCGCATAGTCGGCGATACTCTCCGCGAGTTTACCCATGGTGATGTTGATCTGGAAGATATTCGGACCCATCGCCGCAATGCCTTCGTCCGTAGCCGTCGGCGTAAGCATCGGAATTTCCGGATGTGCAGTGCCGAGCCAGGCCGCGACCGTCGCGGCGGGCGCGCTCATCAGAGGTCCGATGACCGCGATGACGCTGTCATCTTCCACCGCTTCCCGCGTAATGGAAAGAGCCGTCGCGGCATCGGCGCGAGTGTCCGCGATGCGGAGGTGAACCTTATCCTTGAGCCCGTTTTCCTCGAAAGCGAGAAGCACGCCGCGCACCGCTTCCGTCCCGAATTCAGCGTATTCTCCCGAAACCGGAACGAGCACGAGCACCGTGGGCATTCCCGCTCCGCGGTCCTGTAAAGACGCGAGGCCCTGTTTCGCCGTGGAAACGAGACTAGCCGAAGCCTGGGCATCTATGACCTTGCGGTACCAGTGCCGCGCGACCGCAAAACGCCCCTGATTCTGAGTTTCCCTGCCGAGCTGGAGGGCTATCCAGTCGTTCACTTCCTTGTCCCTGGACTTCGCGAGAAGCGCGAAGAGTTCCTCGGAACTGAGAAGCGATGCAGCGAGTGTCTGAATGGCGTCTTTCTTCGCCGCATCGTACGCCGCGGGGTTCTTAGTGTAAACCATTATGCGCAGCAGATTTTCCATACCGCTGTAAACGGAACCGCCCTCGATCTGCAAAGCCGCGGACACGACTTCCATACGTTCCCGGTATGCGGAAACCGGATAATATTCAAGGAACCGGGAAGCCACCTTGGCGGCCTCTTCGCGCTGATGTCCGCGCAACTCGCATTCCGCAAGGAGCACCGAAGCCTTTTCGCCGTCCGGTTTCGTAAAGTTCGCCGTTGAAATTTTCTGCAGACCGGGAATGGCGGCGGCGCATTTTCCCGAACGGATAAGCGCTTCGGCATCATTCAGCGCAGAAGTTTTTTCTGCAAAACAAAAAATCGAAAGACCGCAAATCAAAGCGGCTGTCATTCTTAAAATTTTTTTCATAGAATCTCCAGGAATCAAGCGTCATCCCCCTGGATGACGACATGCTCCTTTTTGATGCTTTTCTGCATGCTCTCCGGCAGCTTGGCCCAATCCACGACATCCGTCCGGAACGGCAGCCCGCTTTCGGCGAACGCCCTTTCCACCGCGACCATCTCCTCAAGCGCTATAGGCTTGCCCGAGACGACCGCGATATCCAGTTCCGAATCCGGAGCAAGCCCGACGCCCGTCACCCGAGGACCGTAAGCATAAACCGTAAGATCCTCGAAATGCACCTTGAGAATGCGTTCCACAATCTCAAGCTGATTATTTTCCAAACATAATGGCATGACTTAAATATAGAAATGTTGGGCAAAATCATATTTCATCTATGCTTAAGCTTGTATTTCATCGACAAAAACGCTCTTTTCGTCTAATCGCCCCTGCACAAATCCCATATAAAAACCATTTTTGTAGCAATGATGCCGATCATCCGCTTCTGTATGGCCATAGCGTTGGGTTTAACCGCCGCGTCTGCTCAGACACCGGCGGATTCCACCATTCAGAAAGACACCCTGTTCACACAGGCGGACACCCCCGAACCGGAACCCGGTCCCCTGGATTTCCAGGTCGCGCCGATGGACTCGGAATATGAAAACGCATTCCATGAACCGCTGGAACTGAAACCGGCGCTGCACCCCGCGATCACGCTCGCGGAAGTCCTCGGGCAGGATGCCTTCGTCTGGTACTATGACCGCTATATCATCGACAAGCATTATGCCCAGATAAATCTGCACATCTGGGAGCGCAATTTCAAAGAAGGCTGGAAATGGGACGACAACAGTTTCGGCATCAACTTCTTTGGGCATCCGACGCAGGGCATGTTCTATTACCATGCGGCACGCTCCAGCGGCTACGGCTTCTATGCGAGTTACCTGTATACGCTCCTCGGGTCCTATAACTGGGAAATGTTCTGCGAACGCGAATATCCGTCGACCAACGACCTCATCGTGACGAGCGTCGGTGGCGCCACTTATGGCGAAATGTTCTACCGCATCTCGTCGCGGGCGCTCGCGAAAATGCACCCGAACTACATCGATCAGGGAACGGCCTTTGTCACGGCGCCGCTGAGTTATCTGCAGCGGCAGGTCATAGGGGCGCGCACCCACAACCCCGGATATGCTCCGATCGATTTATCCGTGCGCCTCGGCGGCGGCATCCGGTTCGGAAACGATTACCGCTACGACCAGGAAGAACGCGACGAAGGCGATTGGAACGAGCAATCCGGCTTCGCCGGCTTCAACCTCGTATATGGGCGCCCGAACCGCCGCGTAAAGGAGCCGTTCGATTATTTCACCGTCGATTTCACCCAGGACTACGGTCACGACGGCATGCTGTTCCACCTGGAAACTTCCGGAAAGCTCAAGAATTTCACCCTCAACTCCGGAAACAACTGGGTGGACGTCGGCGCCTATCTCAACTTCGATACATTCTACGGCGACCTAGTCGAAATGAGCGCGAACACCATCGGAATAGGCGCGGACATGAACGTATGGCTCAGTCAGAACCTCAAATTCCGCCTCATCAACATGCCGTCCTTCGTCATCCTCGGATCTTCCGATTTCAATTACGAAGACATCCTCGCCAAAAAGGACTCCAGCTATGAATCGACGCGGACCTATCAGCTGAGCACGGGGATGAATTACCGCTTAACTACGGAACTGCTCTATAAGAACGTCGGATGTTTCAAAAACACCGCGTCCGGATACCTGTTCAAGACAATGCCGAAATCCGAGCCGCATTACGGAGCGCGCGGCTACGACATCGTGGCGTTCAACAGCGCGAATCTCGAAGCGTTCCTCCCTTGGAGAATCAATGTCGGCGTCCGCCTGGAGACTTATCTTAAAGTCGCGGCATACACCGGCGAAGAATTCGACCCGATGTACCGCCTGATGCATTCCATCGGTGGCTATGTGCGCTACAATCTGTGATCGCGCACAAACTAATTTATTTTAATTTATCGTAAATAAGCTTCAGGGATTTATCGCGCAACGATTCCCGGCTTTCCAGGGCGTCGAGCAAAACGACGCAATCCGGATGTGCCGCGGCAATGGCTTTGTAACCGCTGCGCACCCGTTCAAAGAACTCTTCCTTCTCCGATTCCAGGCGGTCCAGTGTGCGTCCCGCGCCCGCCATGCGGGCGCGGCTCTCCTTCACGGGGATGTCAAAGACAAGCGTAAGTTCAGGAACGAACTCTCCGCAAGTGAGCGCCGAAAGCGCCTCCACATCGCGGACGTTCAACTTGCGCCCATAACCCTGATATGCGAGCGTGCTCCAGGCAAAACGATCCGCGAGAACCACCTTCCCCGCTGCAAGCGCGGGGCGGATGATTTCATCGATAACCTGAGCGCGGGCGGCATTATAAAGCAGCAGCTCAGCGCGCGGGCTCATCATTCCTTTGTATGCAGGGTCAAGCAGAAGCGCCCTGATCTTTTCGGAAATCACGGAACCGCCGGGTTCGCGCAGCGTAAGGACATCATAACCGCGGCTTTTGAGGGCCGCAGTCAAAAATTCCATCTGCGTCGTCTTTCCGGAACCGTCGATTCCTTCAAGACAAAAGAACCTGGGTGCGCTGTTCATCTTCAGACGATGTCTTTACCGTGGCACTTCTTGTACTTGAGACCGGAACCGCACCAGCACGGATCATTGCGACCGAGCTTCGGCCCGACCTGCGCCGGCTTTGAAGGACGCGGCACCGGGCGGTGCGGAATCTGCAGGCCCGGAAGGTCCGCCGCGGTGACGGAATTGGAAGGCGCGGACTGCGGCGCCGGTGCGGAACCGAGCACGCCGGGACCGTCCTTGATCTGCGCCGTATTTTCCTGCATCTGCGTCGGAGCCTGGACAGCCGGCTGTTGAGCGTGGGCCGCCTGAGCCTGCTTGAATTCCATGATCTGATCCGGAGTGACGGAACGCCCGTCAGGGAGCTGGATATGGATGTTCAGAATGCGCATCGCGACGAGCGTCGCAATGCTTTCCATGCAGGCTTCAAACGTCTTGAAGCCTTCACTCTTATACATCACGAGCGGATCTTTCTGCGCGTAGCCCTGGAAGCGGATGGCGTCCTTGAGCTGATCCATCGCATACAAATGTTCCTTCCAGTGCTGGTCTATCGTGATGAGAAGAATCCGGCGTTCAAGCTGGCGGAAATCCGCATCCGGAATGATGCTCACGAGTTTGTCATATTTTTCTTTGCAGAGCTTGATGACCTCATCAAGGACCATTTCCGCCGTCTTGGAATTCGCGCGTTCCGGTTCCGGCTTGTACTCGATGCCGAAACTGCGCTGCAGCTCGGTATGGAGGCCGTCCCAGTTCCATTCTTCGGCATAGCGATCCGCGAAGACATACTGCGATACCTTGATGTCACAGGCATCTTCAATGCGGTTCATAATATCCTGACGGACATCTTCGCCCTTGAGGATCCTGCTGCGCAATCCATAAATGACCTTGCGCTGTTCGTTCATCACGTTGTCGTAATCAAGCAGATACTTACGCGCATCGAAACTCTGCGCTTCCACGCGGCGCTGGGCCCCGCGGATACTCTTCGAAACAATCGGGTGCGTGATCACTTCTTCATCGCCGACGCCGAAGCGCGTCATCAGGGCCTTGACGTTGTTTCCGCCGAAGATGCGCATCAGATTATCGTCGAGGGAAAGGAAGTACTGGCTTGAACCCGGATCGCCCTGACGGCCGGAACGGCCGCGCAGCTGATTGTCGATACGGCGGGATTCATGGCGTTCGGTGCCAAGCACGTGCAGACCGCCGAGTTCCACCACTCCAGGTCCGAGCGCGATATCGGTACCGCGTCCGGCCATGTTCGTCGCGATAGTCACCTTGCCTTTGTAACCGGCATACTGGATGATTTCCGCTTCGCGGCTATGATTCTTCGCATTCAGCATTTCATGGGGAATGCCATCCTTCACCAAAAAGCCGTGCAGCTTCTCGGACTTTTCGATCGAGGCCGTGCCCACAAGAAGCGGCTGCCCCTTTTCATGGCGCTTCTTGATTTCAGCGATGATCGCCTTCCACTTGGCGTCTTCCGTCTTATAGACCATGTCCTGCATATCCACGCGGATACAGGGTTTGTTCGTCGGAATGACCCAGGTGCTCATGTTGTAGATTTTCTGGAATTCCGTCGCTTCCGTTTCCGCCGTACCGGTCATGCCCGAGAGCTTCTTGTACATACGGAAGTAGTTCTGGAACGTAATCGTCGCAAGCGTCTGATTTTCGCGGCGGATCTCGACGCCTTCCTTCGCTTCGATCGCCTGGTGAATGCCTTCGGAATAACGGCGGCCTTCCATCAAGCGGCCCGTGTTTTCGTCGACGATGATGATTTCGCCGTTGCGGACGATATAGTCCGTGTCGCGCTTAAAGAGATGATTCGCCTTCAAGGCGTTGTCGATGAAATGAACCCATTCCGCATGTTCGCCGTAAAGGTTCGTGACGCCCATGATCGCTTCGATGTGGGGAATGCCCTTTTCAGTGAGCTGAACCAGACGGTCCTTTTCGTCGACCGTGAAGTCCTTGCCCTTGACAAGTCCCTGCACATACATGTTCGCCTTCATATACTTGTCAGTGGCATCTTCGGCAGGGCCGCTGATGATGAGCGGCGTGCGCGCTTCATCGATGAGAATGGAGTCGACTTCATCCACAATGCAGAAGTTCGGCTCACGCTGAACGACTTCCTGCGGATCCACCGCCATGTTATCGCGGAGGTAATCGAACCCGAACTCGTTATTCGTTCCGTACGTCACATCCGCCGCATAGCTTTCACGGCGCTGCTCGCTTGTCAGGTCATGAATGATCAGTCCCACCTTGAGCCCGAGGAACTTGTATACGCGGCCCATCTGCTGCGCGTCACGGCCGGCGAGGTAGTCGTTCACCGTCACCACGTGAACGCCCTTTCCGGAAAGACCGTTCAGGTAGACCGGAAGACCGGCGGCGAGGGTTTTACCTTCACCGGTCGCCATTTCAGCGATAGCGCCCTCATGGAGCACAAGGCCGCCGATGAGCTGAACATCAAAAGGCATCATGCGGAAAGGCTTGACGGAATCCGGGATGAGTTCGCGGATCTTCGCATACAGCGCCGCAGGGAGGTACACTTCATATTCGGGCTTGCCCGCTTCAAGTTCCGCTTTCGCAGCTTCCACGGCCGGCTGGAGTTCAGGACCGAGTTTCGAGAAATCAAATCCGTACTGCGCATCGAAGATATTGAACATACCGAGGCGGCGGTCGCACGCTTCCTGACACACGGCGAACGCTTCCACCTTGATATCCTCAAGGGTCTTGCCCTCCGCGAGCTTTGCGCGGAATTCATCGCTCTTCGCCACGAGTTCCTTATCATCGAGACTTTCCAAAGCTTTGCGGGCCTTGCGGATCTCTTCGATCACCGGGCGGAGGCTTTTAACTTTGCGCTCATGGGGAGTTCCGAAGAGCTTATGAAGAACGGTATCAAAAAAACTCATAACTATCCTTTAAAATGGGTTTTCACAAAGTAGAAAAAACTCTTCCGGAAAAAACGGAAGAGTCTGCTTTCACCCGATATCAGGCTACATTTACCCGGCAGCCTTCGCCGCCTCATCCGCTGCGGCTTTCGCCTTAAGCGCCGCTTTCGCAGCCTTTGCCTTCGCACGGACTTTGTCCTTGTGCTTTTGGTACAAAGTACTGACCGTATAAAGGAACACGAGGAACACCACGGTCGCCTTCCAGTTGTTCATATCCGTGAACGCCCAGAAAATTGAAATAAACGGAAGGTGCAGCAGATAAGGATAGAACGACGCCTTCCCCACGGCACGGATAGGCTTGATGCAGAAAATCCAGGCGAGCCAGCCCTTGGTCGTTGCGAGGCTCACCACGAGAAGCCCGTAGATAAGGACCGCCACGCTGTGATGGCAGATGAAATTCCAGTAAACGCTCTTGGAATGAAGAGTGAACACGCTCACATACAGCAGAAGCAGAAGTCCCGCCTGAATGAATCCATTGAGGTAATCCTTCTTGATGCAGTCGAACTGGCCTTCCTTATAGAGGCGGAACAGCACCATTCCCCAGAAATATTCAAACATCCGCACGAACGGGAACATATGGAAGAAGCGGTAGCGAGTATCGTAATCCCCGAAGTTTCCAAGCACGGGAAGCACGCCCAGATTTCCAGTGTTCGCAAAGACGATCCCCCAGAGAAGTCCCGGGACGAAGCACGCAAAGAACAGGAACCACAGGGTCTTCGGCTTCTTGATGAGGAGCAGGTGCCGCGCGACCCACGGCGTGAGCGCATAGCAGAGGAAGAACGCGGAAAGGGACCACGAGGGTTCGTTCAGCTTCATTCCCATTTCAGGAATGAACGCCCACAGAAGCGTAATGTGCAGGAACAGCGAACGGATCGGATGATCCATGTTCCCGTAGCCCGTGACGACCCGGTTCCAAATATCGCCCAGTCCGGAAGGCATATCGTGATAACCGCTCAGTTTGAATAGCAGGACGACGAACATCAGAAGCGTACACACCACGTGGCAGCGGTACAGCCTCGAAATGCGGGAGAACATAAACGGGATCACCGGCAGACGGCGTTCCGGATCACTGAATTTCGAAGCGAAAAGGAAACCGGCGAACACGAAGAATATACCGGCGGCGAAAGCGGGAGCCGTGACGACCGGCATGATCCAGCCCCAGGACGCGGCATATTCAAAAGCATAAGAAGACTGCAGGTGAAGAAAAACAATGTTAACGGATGCGAGGAGTCGAAGCCCATCGATCGCAGGGAAATATTCTTTACGGGGTTCAGCGGTCATTATATTCACTTCTTCAATTTTTTGGACAACCAAAAATAGAAATACTCCACTCTAAAGTGCGTAATTTTTCTTTTTCCATGTAGAGAAAATAATCAGAGACCGCA
>JBAYFD010000037.1:0-11092 GCA_041667365.1 Fibrobacteraceae bacterium
CATCCTGTTTGCCGTTTGGAGAATGTAGACGGCGGTGACCGTGATGGAGAGGATCGCGAGAATCGTGATGATGCGGAGGAGCGTGGAGCCGTTCTGGAAGCTTCCAATGAAGATCGTCGTTTCCGCGACGAATCCTGAAAGTCCCGGGAGGCCTAGTCCGGCGAAGCCCGCGAGGACGAAGCTCACGCCGAGGAAGGGCATCACCTTCATGATGCCGCCCATCTCATAGATGTTGCGCGTATGGGTGCGACCGTAGATCATGCCTATCGAAGCGAAGAAGAGCCCCGTGAGGAAACCGTGGGAGAGCATCTGGAGGGCCGCGCCGCGGAAGGCGAGTGGCGTTGCGGCGACTAATCCGAGGAAGATGAGACCGAGGTGCGAAATGGAACTGTACGCGGTGATGTACTTGAGGTCCTTGTGGCGGATTGCGATGAATCCGGCGAAGACGACGTTGAAGATTACGAGGTAGGCGATGTAGGGGAGCCAGAAACGTGCGGCTTCCGGCATCAGGTAGATGGCGACGCGGAGGCAGCCGTAGGGACCCATTTTCATCATCACGCCTGCGGCGAGCATCGACACGGCGGTGGGCGCGGAGGAGTGACCGTCCGGGGACCAGAAGTGGAACGGGAAGAGCGAACCTGAAACGGCGAAGCCCATGAATGCGAGCGGGAAAGCCCACATCTGGAATGCCATCGGGAGCTTGACGTCGGCGAGCCTGGTGATGTCCCAGCTGTGGATTCCGCCTTCGATGTAAATGCCGAAGATCGTCGCAAGCACCATCGCGCTTCCGAGCGCGAGCGTCAGCGTGAGCTTTTTACCGCTGTAATCCTTGTTGCCCGTGCCCCAGCCGGCGATCATCAGGTACATGCACAGCGCTTCCATTTCGTAGAACACGAAGAACAGCACGAGGTCGAAGCTCACGAATACGCCGAAGACTCCCGCGCCGAGGATCTGGATGAGCGCGAAGAAGTCCTTTTCCTGATGGTCGATCTTCCAGCTTGCGAGCATTCCGGTGAACACGATCACTGCGGTGAGGAACACGAGGAGGGAACTTAGGGCGTCCGCGCCGGTGATGAAATGCGCGTTGATGGAGGAGAGCCACGGAAGGTCCGTGAGGAACTGCAGGCTGAATTTGTTCCCCGCGGGTGCGGTGTTCATGCTGAGCATGAACGTGCGCCATACGAGGTAGATGGAATCCGCGAGGACGAATCCCGCGGAGGAGAGGTGGATGCGCTTGATGAGCTTCGTGTGTGTGCGCGGAATGGGAACGCACAGCGCGACGGTGAGAAGCGGTAGGATCCAGACGAGGTTGAATAAAATCTTATCGATCATAATTTGCCCTTAGACGGGAAGGTGACCTACGAAACGCCACACGAGAAGACCCACGAGAAGCGTGCCGATGTAGAGCGGGAGGTAGCCCGTCTGCAGTTCGCGCACGAGCTCGCCGCCTTTTCTGCAGACGAACGTCACGAACTTGATGAGCCCGCCGATCACGTAATCGTCGAAGTTCTTCATCCATTGCGCGACGCCCGCGAAAATGAACTGGCGCGTCACTGCGTAATAAATTTCATCGAAATAGAATTTGTGATAAATGACTTTATACCAGACCGGGCGGTTCTCCGCGTCGAGGGCGCGGGCGACGTTCGCGAACGGTCTGCAGTAGAAGAACCATGCGAGGAAAATGCCGATGAGGGCGACGCCACAGGCCATGACGGGAATCCATGCCGAATGGTAGGCTCCGGAACTCACGAGGGGTACCTGGAGTGCTCCGGGACGGAAATACTTTTCAAAGACCGGGCGGGCGAGGTAGCCGCCGAAAATCGTAGGAACGGCTAGCGCGATGATCGGGAAGGTCATCGCCGGATCTTCCTTGGCGTGGGCGACACCTTCGCTCCGCGGAGTTCCGTGGAAAGCGAGGAAGAACAGACGGAACATATAGAACGCCGTGATGCCGCTCGTGAGGAGCGCGACGCCGAACACGACGAAGTGCCCGTTCTCGAACGCCGTCTTGATGATTTCGTCTTTGGAGAAAAATCCGGAGAACGGCGGAATGCCGGAGATGGCGAGGCAGGCGAAAAGCGTGCACCAGTAAGTCCAGCGCATCTTTTTGCCGAGTCCCCCCATCGCGTCGAGGTCGTTCGAGTGCACCTGATGGATCAGGGAGCCTGCGACGAGGAAGAGCATGCATTTGAAGAACGCATGGTTGAAAATGTGGAACGTGGAGGCGGAATAGCCGATGGCGTTAATTGCATGCGTTCCGCTGATGGTGCACGCGCCGAGCGCGAACATCATATAGCCGAGCTGGCTCAGCGTGGAATAGGCAAGGATGCGCTTGATGTCCTTTTGCGTGCAGGCGATGACCGCGGCGAAGATCGCCGTGAAAGCGCCCACGACCATGATGAGTGTGAGCGTGTCGCCGCTTTCCGCGAAGAACGGGAAGAGGCGGGCCACAAGGTAGACGCCCGCGACGACCATCGTCGCGCTATGGATGATCGCGGATACTGGTGTAGGACCTTCCATCGCGTTCGGAAGCCATATATGCATCGGGAACATGGCGCTCTTGCCCCAGCCGCCCGTGAAGATGAGCACTGCGCCGAGCGTGAGCGCCTCGGGCTTCGCCATGGTGCAGAAGCCGAGGTTAACCGTGCCCTGGAAAGCCGCGTCCGCGAAATTCAGGGAGTTCAGCACGGAGAAGTCGAAGGACCCCACCACATAGCTCACGAGGACTATGCCGAGGAGGAAGAAACTGTCCGCGAAGCGGGTGAGGATGAACGCCTGCTTGGACGCCGCGACCGCCGAGGGCTTATGGTACCAGAAGCCGATGAGGAGGTAGCTCGAGATGCCTACGAGTTCCCAGAAGAAATACATTTGGAACGCATTCGGCGCGACGACTAGCCCGAGCATCGAGAAACTGAAGAAGGAGAGGAGTGCGAAGAATCTGCCCGAGGAATGGTCCTCGCGCATATAGCCCACGCTGTAGATGTTCACGAAGAACGAGATGAGCGTCACCACGACGAGCATCATCACGGAAAGCGGGTCGAGAAGCATCCCGACGCTCGCGACGAGGTCCTTAGTGAAGGGGAGGAACGTGTATTCCCAGGCGATGCGGCGTCCGGGAGCGATTCCGCTCGTGAAATACTGCCAGGCGAGCGCGACCGCGTAGGCGGCGCCGAACCCGTTGAGTGCGATCGAGACGCCTGCGCAGGCGTTCCTGTCCTTGCGGCACAGGTAGAGTCCGTTGATGAGAAAGCTCAGGAACGGAAAGAGCAGGATCCAGTAGCTGAAAGAGGCGATGTCATTCATGGAGATCCCTCAGTTGGTTCACATCCAGACTGTGATGGCGGCGGTACATTGTGACGACGATGGCGAGCGCGACGGCCATTTCACAGGCGGTGACGGCGATGACGAATATGCTGAACACGGCGCCCGCGGTGGCGTCCTGCGCCTTGAAATACGCGAACGAGATGAAGTTGATGTTCGCTGCGTTGAGCATGATTTCAATGGAAAGAAGCATCCCTACGAGATGACGGCGGCGGAGGACTCCCCACATGCCGACGGCGAAAAGGATGAACGCGAGAATGAGGCAGTGCTGGAGGGTCATTTGTCTTCCTCCTCCTTGGTCTTGCGGGCGATGGTGATGGCGCACACGAGCGTCACGAGCAGAAGAATGCTCACGATTTCAAACGGAATCACGAGTCCGTCCGCGTCTGTGCTTAGAAGCCGGAAGGCGAAGGCGGAAAGCGAAGCGTAGCTTGCGCCCGCCGTGGGCGTGGATGTCACGAGTTCCTGCGCCGGGAGAATGAAGTGGACGAGCATCGCGAGGAGCGCCGCGGAAATGACGAGCGCGATGAACGTGCGCGGGAGTTTCACGTAGAGAGTCGATTCACCGAGGTGGCTCGTGAGGAGAATGGTGAAGATAACGAAGATCACCACGCCGCCCGCGTAAACCATGATCTGCGCCATCGCGTTGAATTCCGCGTGCAGAAGCAGGTAGAGCACCGCCGTTCCGATGAAGGAGAAGATCAGGAACACGGCGCTCTGGAGCAGGTTCTTCGCGAGAACCACGGCGACGGCCGTCGCGACCATTGCGAACGCGACCACGTAAAAGATGATGTCGCTCATCAGGGCATTGGATATCAGGCTCATCCCTGGCCCTCCTTTTTATTGAGAATCATTTCGAAGCCGGCCTTGTCCGTGCGCGAAAGCTCGAAGTCCTGGTTCATCCGGATCGCTCCGAATGGGCAGGATTCCACGCAGAATCCACACTGGGTGCAGGAATCGAGACGGTAAAGGTAGCGACCGAGGACTTTCTTGCCCGCGATGTTCTTCGTCGCGAGCACGTTGATGGAACCGTTCGGGCAGGCGCGCTCGCATATGCCGCAGGCGGTGCAGTGGTTATTGCCTTCGGCGTCTTCGATCATTTCGACGCGGCCGCGGTAGCGCGGGTGCATCTTCAGCGTCTTCTTGTTTTCCGGGTACTGTTCCGTCACTATCCGGCTAGGCTCGAAAAAGTAGCGGACGGTCACGGAGAGCCCCTGCACAAGGCTCCAGGAGCGAAGTATGCGCCCGAAATAGCGCTTGCAATATTCTTTAGCGGAAATAGGCTTTTCTTTTTTAATCACGGGAGTACCCATCCTAAGGCGAGGAACACCGCGCCTGCGGCGAGGAGAAGCAGATTCACGGGGAGCAGAAATTTCCATTCGAGTGCCATCAGCTGATCGACGCGCGGGCGCACGAACGTCCAGCGGAGCATCATATAGATCCAGATCATCAGTCCGACTTTCGCGAAGAACCAGATGAGTCCCGGAACCATTGCGAGCGCGTGATCCACGGCGGCGACGCCGATCGCGGGCGGAAGGAATCCGCCGAGGAAGCAGGTCGTCGCAAGCGAGGATGTCGTTACCAGATTGATGTATTCCGCGAGGTAGAACATCGCGAATGCGGTACCGTTGTATTCCGTGTGGTAGCCGCCGGTGAGCTCCTGCTCCGCTTCGGCGATGTCGAACGGGGCGCGGTTCATTTCAGCGGTGGAGGAAATGAGGAACATGATGAAAGCGACTATGCCGATTCCGGGCGCTTTGAAGATCCACCAGTCGAGAATCGTCCCGGACTGGCTCGTGGTAATGTCCATCAGGCTTGCGGAACCCGCCATCATCACGATGAAGAGCAGGATGAGCGAAAGGGAAATTTCGTAGCTCACCATCTGCGCGCCGCTGCGGAGACCGCCGAGGAGCGAATACTTGTTGTTCGAGGACCAGCCGCCGAGGAGGATTCCGAGGACGCCGAATCCGTTCACCGCGATGATGAGCGGAATGCCCACGGAGATGTTCGCAACTTGCAGGTTGTGATCGAAAGGAATCATGCACAGGCACAGGAAGGGCGCAGTGAGGAGCACCATCGGGGCGAGGTAGAAAAGAAATTTGTCCGCTCCGTCGGGGGCGTACACTTCTTTGAACAGTAGCTTGAGCGTATCGGCGACGGTCTGGATGCAGCCGTGGAATCCGAGGCGCATCGGGCCCAGACGGCATTGCACGTGGGCGCACACCTTGCGTTCCACATAAACCAGCACGAGGGCGGCACCGAAGGCGACGACGCATATTCCGATGATGCAGAGAATGGCATTGATCAGGAACGCAAGCTCCGGAATGGGAACGTTGGAGCGGATGAAATCGCCGATCGGATGCGTCACGGAAGGAATGAAAATTGAAGAATTCATACGTTACCTGTCGACCTCCGGAATCACCGGATCGAGACTAGCCATAATGGACACGAGATCTGCGATCTTGTGGCCCTGGGACATCGTATTCAGTGCGGCGAGGTTCGCAAAGCTCGGACCGCGCGTGTGGATCCGGTAAGGCTTGTCGCCGGAGACGGCGACCACGTAAGTCGCATAAAGGCCTTTCGCGGATTCCGTCGCCGCGTAATAGTTCCCCGGGAGGAGCTTCACGGGCTTTTCCTTGGAACGGTACGGGCCTTCCGGAAATTTTTCGATGCACTGGCGGAGGATCTTCATTGATTCGTGGATTTCCGCGATGCGCACCTTGTAGCGCGCGTAGTTGTCGCCGTCCGTCTCGATGGGAATGTCGAAATCGAAACGGTCGTAAATGGAATAGGGATCGCTCCTGCGCACGTCGTAAGGAACGCCGCTCGCCCGGAGCACCGGGCCGGAGCAGCCGAAGGAGATCGCCTGCTCGCGGGTGAGGACGCCTATCCCTACGTTGCGTTCGAGCACGATGATGTTCTTCGACATCAGGAGTTCGTAATCCTTCATCGTCGGTTCCAGATGGTCGAGGAAGGCCTTGACGCGGGGAATGAACGTATCCGTGACGTCGAAGCGGGATCCGCCCGGGCGGAAGAAGTTCGTCGTGAGGCGGGATCCGGTCACTTCATCGAAGATGTCGTGGATCATCTCGCGTTCCTTGAATCCGTAGATGAGCGGAGTCTGACCGCCCATGTCGCCGCCGAAGCAGCCGTAGTAAACGAGGTGGGAGGCGATGCGGTTGAGTTCCGCCATCATCACGCGGATGTATTCGCCGCGTTCCGTGGTACCGATGCCCATGCCTTTTTCGAGCGCGAGTACAACGCCTAAATTATTCTGAATTGCGGTCAGATAATCTTCGCGGTCGGAAAGGTGAATGAACTGGAGGTATGTTCCGCTTTCCGCCTGCTTCTCTATACCGCGATGGATGTAACCGAAGTGGGGGACGATTTCGATGATTGTCTCGCCGTCGAGGCGGAGCACCAGGCGGAGCGCGCCGTGAGTGCTCGGGTGCTGCGGACCCATGTTCACGAAAAATTCTTCGCAGTTCGAATCGTTATAAACTTCGCGGAATCCCGGAGGAAGCTGCTTCTTCTGGGTCATACGGCCTTCCGGATGATGTGTGGGTGTGTGAAATTCTTGCGGAGCGGGAAGCCCTGAAAATCCTTGTCGAGGAAAATGCGGCGCATGTCGGGGTGGCCCGTGAAGTTTATGCCGAACATATCGTACACTTCGCGCTCCTTCCATTCCGCGGCAGGGTAGATGCCGGTGATGGAGGGGAGGTCGGCGAGGATGCTCGTCGCGCGTTTTTCTTCGGGAACGTCCGTGGATTTCGGAAGCGAAACGCGGAGAAACACCTTGTGGCCTTTTTTCGTGCTCATCAGCTGGGTGATGACGTCGAAGTGATCGACCCAGTCCACCGCGGTTACGTCAATCAGAAAATCAAGATCCGTGTCGCTGTCGTTTTTCAGGGCTTCCACGAGAGCCGCATAATCTTTTTTAGGAACCTGCAGATCGAGTGGAATGTCGGGCGCGAGCGCTTCCACGGTTTCACCTTCCTTGAGCCCGTACACGGAAACGGACGGACATTTTTCCTTCGCTATTTCAAAGAGTTTCGCCTGCGGGAGCCCGATGAGCTTGCCGTGGTTCCAGGCCGCTTCCGGGAAGGCTTTTTTCTGCACGCGGACGGGGTGGAACGCAGATTTGTAATCCGGATTCTCTTCCTTGAATTTGGCGCGCGCTTCGGCCATTTCCTCATCCTTGATCTTTTCCGCGGCGGCCCAGGCTTCCGCGGCTTCTTTCCAGCGGTTCCTGTTCTCGGGCGCGGTCGTATCCATTTCGTGCCAGGGATGCCGGCTCGTCTCGTGCATTATCTTATCGCGGAGCGTGAGGAGGCCGTGAAAGAGCGCTTCGGGGCGGGGCGGACAGCCGGGGACGAAAACATCCACCGGGAGAATTTCGGAAGCGCCGCGTACGACCGCGTAGTTGTTGTAGTAGAAGGGCCCGCCGGAGATGGTGCAGGCGCCCATGCCGATAACGTACTTGGGCCCTGGAATCTGTTCCCAGAGCATCTGCACCGCCGGAGCCATGCGCTCCGTGATGGTGCCTGCGAGGATGAATAGGTCCGCCTGGCGCGGGGAATCGCGGAACACTTCACTCCCGAAGCGGGCAATATCATAGCGGGCCATGGAGCTCGACATCATTTCGATGGCGCAGCAGCTCGTGCCGTAGGTGAGGGGCCACAGGGAATTCGCGCGGGCCCAGTTTACTACGTAATCGACCATGTTGACTGCGTATTTCCCGCCCGGAATGGGGTCGAGGAACTTGGGAAGATAATTCGTTACTCCCATTTGAGAATTCCTTTCTTCCAGGCGTAAGCGAGGCCGGAAGCCAGAATGACGATGAATATTGAGAGGTCCGCGAAAACGAGCCCTGCGGAAAGCGGAGGCATCTGCCCGTTCATACAGGCACGGAAATTCGCGAGCACGGGAAACAGGAAAAGCGCTTCAATGTCGAAGATGAGGAACAGGAGTGCGAACAGGTAGTAGTCAACCTTGAACTGGATGCGGGCGTTGCCGAAGGTCTTCATTCCGCATTCGTAAGGCAGGTATTTGTTCTTAGTGTCCTTGCTTTTGAATCCGAGGAGTTTGCCCACGATGATCGCGCCCCCGGCGACGACCGCGCCGAGGAACAGGAAAAAGGCAAGTACTGTGTATTCCGATAATTCCATATAAATGAAACTCCGTTAATAAAAATGCTGCAGTTCCTGGAGCGTCCCGAACAGGGCGTTCCCGATCTTGAAACGGTCTTCGATGTGCTTGTGCAGGTCGCGGAATTCCTGCGCCGTGGTCTCGTTCAGCGCCTGCATGTTCTTCTGAATGTTCGTGACGAAACCGGAAATATGCGTCTTGTCCGTCTTGGCGCGGATGGATTCGTTCAGCTTCTGGAGCAGTCTGTCCGTGTCGATGCGCGAAAGGATGTAGCGCATGGTGGACTGAAGCTCAATCAAGAAATAGACGAGGAGGATTTCTTCCTGCAGAATGCCACCGCGTTTGTCCTTGGAGAACAGACTGATTTTTTCGCTCTTGCCGAAGAAAATCGCCGCCTGCGCGTATTCGAGGCAGTTTTCGAGCGAGGCTTCGCACACGTCGATTTTCGCGCCGATGGAACTGAACCATTTCTGGCGGTCCCCGGCGGCTTCCGGATCTGTGATGATCGGACGGAGCGCGCAGAACGCGTAATAGACTTCCTCGTAGTGGCGGTTCCTCATACGGCAGTTGAATGCTCTGTTCCGGACGGCCTGGTCGGTGGGGTGCGTGAGAATGCTCATATCCTTTTGACCTCCCGTACGCCTTCGATATTTTCAATATTGCGGACAAGTACATCCAGCTGCGAGCGGCGGAAAATACGGAACACCGCATGGATGCGACCGGCGGTTTCGTTGGAAGTGACGCTCATCCTTTCAAGGAAGCCGTTCGCCTTGTTGAGTTTTTCGAGAATGTCGCTCGTGATGCCCTTGCGGTTGTCGGTCTCGATGCGCAGGTGGCAGTTGAATTCCTTCGCGCTGTCCGCCTTCCATTCCATTGCGAGCAGGCTCGTCGCCGGAATCTTCGCGAGTTCCGCGCAGGTCTTCTTGTGAACTTCAATGCCGCGTTTGGGCACGAGCACGCCCACGATCGGCTCTCCAGGGATAGGCGAGCAGCAGGGCGAGAAATGAATGAGCAGGCTCGCTTCGTTGTCCACTTCCACGGGGAGCCGCTCCCCCTGGTTCTGCACGAGCAGGCGGATGGGGGCGTCGTCTTTCGCGTCCTGAAATTCCGGAGCGGCGAGCGGCTGGATGAAGCGGACGAGGTCGGAGAGCGGCATTTCGCCCTGCCCGACGCGTTCGTAAAAATCATCGATGGATGCGGCGCCGAAGTATTTGCAGACCGCCTCGTCGGAAGGCTGCTGCATTTTCTGGATCTTGAACACGCGGAGTTCGCGTTCCCAGATTTCCTTGCCGAGCACGCGGGCTTCTTCGGAAATGCTCGTGCGCATCCAGCGGCGGAGTTCCTGCTTCGCCTTGATCGTTTTCACGATTTCGAGCCATTCGGGCTTCGGAAGCTGGTGGTGGCTCTTGAGTACCTGGATGGTCGCACCATTCGGAACGACCTTGTTGATGCTCACCACGTTGTCGTTAATACGGGCGCCCACGCAGTGGAGGCCTAGTTCCGTGTGTACCGCGAACGCGAAGTCAAGGACGGTCGAACCCACGGGAAGTTCGATGGACGTTCCCTTCGGGGTGAACACGGTGAGCCCGTCCTGCTTCAGGTCCACGCGCAGGAATTCGAGAAATTCCACGGAGTCCGGAATTTCGGACTGGAGCTTCGCCATGCGGTCGAGCCACGCGAGCTCTTCGCCGTTCCGCTGCGTTTCGAGCTTGTACGCCCAGTGCGCCGCGAATCCTTTTTCCGCGGTCAGGTCCATGTCCTTGGTGCGGATCTGCACCTCGACCATCTTGTTGTCCGGACCGATGACCGTCGTGTGAATGCTCTGGTAAAGGTTCGGCTTCGGCGTCGCGATGTAATCCTTGAAAAGTCCCTGGAGCGGAGTCCAGAGGTTGTGTACGTAGCCGAGCGCGAGGTAACATTCCGGGATGGTTTCGACGATGATGCGGATGGCGAAAATATCGAAGATATCGTCGAGTCCGCAGCCGCGGTTCTGCATTTTGCAGTAGATGCTGTAAATATTCTTGGTGCGCCCCTGGATGGAGCAGTCGAAGTCTTCGAGCGCCATCTTGATCTGGAGCGGACCCACCACGGATTTCACATAGCGCTCGCGGTCCTCCTTGCTTTTCAGGAGGTGGCTCACGATTTTCTGGTATTCGTCCGGGTTGATATATTTGAACGCGAGGTCTTCGAGTTCGGATTTGAAACGGTAGAGGCCGAAGCGGTGGGTGAGCGGCGTGTAGATGTCGAGCGTTTCCTGGGCTATCACCTTGCGCTTCTCGGGCTTCATGTAATGAAGCGTGCGCATGTTGTGCAGCCGGTCCGCGATCTTGATCATGATCACGCGCGGGTCCTTCGCCATCGCCGCGATGAACTTGCGGTAAGTCTCCGCCTTCTGTACGTTCCGTTTGCCTTCGCTTTGCGCCGCGGAAATCTTCGTCACGGCGTCCACCATGAAGGCCGTGTCTTCCCCGAACTTAGCGCGTATTTCGTCGAGGGTGTGCGGTGTGTCCTCCACCACGTCGTGGAGCAGGCCGGCGAGCACCGAGGATGTGTCGAGCTTCAGATCCGCGAGAATTTTCGCGACTTCGTAGGGGTGTTCCGTGTAGGGCATGCCGCTTTTGCG
>JBAYFD010000038.1:0-11001 GCA_041667365.1 Fibrobacteraceae bacterium
CAGACGGAGCTGTTCCAGCTGCTCGAACGCCGCTATCATATGAATTACGATCAGAACCAGGTCAACATGGCCTCCGATGAACTGTTCTTCCGCGACGTGGATACTCGCCTCCGCAAGATGGTCCGCACAGATCCCGAAGTCCGCGAAGCTGTCCGGAACGGCGCATTCCGCAATGCGGATGACATGCTCGCGTACTACAAGGACAAATATGCGTTCGAGACGCCCAACTGATCCGCGGACCTGAATCAGGAATGCTCTGGCTCCGGTTTCCCCGGAGTCTTTTTATTTTTCCGTTTTTCATATTGCTTTTTTTATCTTTCGTTGTAAATTAAGTGCAGGATTTCAAAGGATTGTCGGCAATGGAACAAAAAAACAACGCAACGGATACTAAACCTGGCTTTTTCATTCAGGACAGATTCCTTTATACGAAGGATAATGAGAAAGTAGTCCTCCGCGGCGTGAATCACATGTTCATCTGGACAGACCGCGAAGGGAAGACCATTCCTGAAATTGCGAAGACGGGCGCGAACGTCGTGCGCATCGTATGGAACATGCGCGGGAGGATCTGCGATCTTGACCATATCATCAGCGAATGCATCGCGAACAACATGATTCCCATGCCTGAACTCCATGACGCGACCGGAAAGTGGGACCGCCTCCCGGATCTCGTGAACTTCTGGCTCCGCGATGAAACGCTCCAGATGATCCAGGATCACCAGGAATATCTCATCATCAACATCGGAAACGAAGTCGGCGCAGAAGAGGAAGACGGAGAAGAATTCTTCCGCGCTTACAATGCCGCAGTAACGCAGATGCGCGCCGCCGGAATCCGGGTCCCTCTTGTGATCGATGCCGATGACTGGGGAAAGAGCACAAAAAATATATTCGGTCAGGGAAAGCGCCTGCTCCAGGCGGACCCGGAACATAATCTTATGTTCTCCCTCCACATGTGGTGGCCAAGCGAGCTGCACGATCCGGAAAAAACCGGGTATGCGACGGTGAACGACCGCGTGCATGGCGAGCTTGAGAAATCCGTGGAACTCGGCATTCCGCTCATCATCGGGGAATTCGCTCCCGTCGCCGTGAACGGCGCGAAGGAAATTCCTTATCAGTACATCATGGCGGAAGCGGAAAGACTCGAAATAGGCTGGCTCGCCTGGAGCTGGGGACCGGGTAATTTTGACAGTCAGGACATGGACATGACGACACACGGCTCCTTCAACACGCTCGTGGAATGGGGGCGCATCGTATGCGTAGACAGTTCCATGAGCATCCAGAACACGAGCATCATTCCGTCATTCATTCTGAACTCTGATTTTACGATGGGCAATTCCGACCGCGGGCGTGACCTCATTGCGAACGGAAAATTCGACGCACAGGACCCTGTCTCAGGCTGGACTTCGGATTTCTGGGGCGGCAAGGCGGAAGTCAAAGTAGAAAACGGCCAGGCAACATTCGACATTCTTCAGGCGGGCGCCGACAGCTGGTGCCTGCAATTCAAACAGACGATCTCGCTCCATTACGGCGTCACTTACATATTCAGCATGCGCGCGAAGGCGGACAAGCCGCGGACGCTGAACGTGGACATCAAGCGCGCATCCGAAGCGTACGTTCCTTATGCGAACGGACGCATCCTTGACTTGAGCACGAGCTGGCAGGATTTCAGCTGGAAATTCACGATGAAAGAGCCGTCCGATGACCATGCGATGCTTGTGTTCGACATGGGCGGTTCCAAGGTGAACTGGACGCTTGCGGACGTGTCGCTCGTTCAGGCGCGGAGCGTCACGGAACGGCTTAACAAGAGCTTCCAGCGCAACGTGCAAAAAAACTCAGGCTATTTCAATGCGCCGGGCGGCCCTTGGGAGCTGCATCTGTATTCCGTGACAGGGAATCTCCTCGAGGTTCTCGCCAAGGGAAACGGCGGGGAAGGCATGATGCCTTACCCCAAAATCGAGCGCAGCGGCATTCTCGTTATTAAGGACCGGACTTAGGGCTATCGCGCGTCTATTCCATCTTGGAGTAGAAAAGCGCGTTTTTTCCTAAAAATCCGAAATAGATTATTCTATGATGGAACGTGTTAAATCTAAAATTTTAGTAGTTGACGACACCAAGACGAACGTTGAAGTCCTGGAAGGAATTCTTTCGGAAGAATATACAGTGCATGTCGCGCTTGATGGTGAACACGCTCTCAAACTCGTCCCGCATGTGAAACCCGATCTGATTCTTTTAGATGTAATGATGCCCGGAATGGACGGGTACGAGACTTTGCGGAAACTGCAGACGATGCCGGAAGGCAAAAATATTCCCGTTATCTTCCTTACCGCCAAGGCGGACAGCGAAGGCGAGAAGGAAGGCCTTTCCCTCGGAGCCGTGGACTACATCACCAAACCATATACGCCGTCCCTCGTAAAATTGCGCATAAGGAATCAACTGGAGAACAAGCGTTACCGCGATCATCTGGAAGATCTTGTGAACGAACGGACGCACTCCTTGCGGCAGACGCTGAAGGTGATGCTCACAAGTCTCGGCGCCCTCGCGGAATACCGCGACAATGAAACGGGCGGGCACATCCGCCGCACACAGATCCTGGTGCGGATGCTCGCGGAGGTTCTGCAGAAAAATCCGAAATATGCGAAAGTCATCCCGACGGATGAAATCGTCGAGCAGTTCGCAACGGCGGCGCCGCTTCACGACATCGGAAAAGTCGGCATTCAGGACAATATCCTCCGCAAGCCGGGGAAACTCACACCCGAAGAAATGGAACAGATGAAAGGGCACACGATCCTAGGGTACCAGGTGCTGGAATCCGCGACGGCGGAACTTCACAACGATCCCATGGTCATCGTCGCCGCGCAGATCGCGAAGAGCCACCACGAAAAATGGAACGGAACGGGATACCCCGAAGGGCTAAAAGGAGAACAGATTCCCATCGGGGCCCGGCTCATGGCCGTCGCTGATGTATACGACGCCCTTGTCTCCAAGCGCGTATATAAGGAAGCTATGCCACATGAAAAAGCTGTCGACATCATTCTTTCCGGCTGCGGCACCCATTTCGACCCGGACGTCATTGACGCCTTCAAACAGATAGAATCCCAGCTCCCCGGAATCTATAAGGACTTTCAGGATTGACGGCGCGCACGGAAAGGCGGCGTTTCCTCGGGCGCCGCATTTTATGGATAAATACGCTTCCGACTTTACTGATGGCGGCGATCTGTTTCGTTGCCTTCGTCCTGTATGTCCGTGGATTTCTTCTGGATTCCGCCTATACGGAATCTGGAAAACAGCTGATTCAAATTTCATCGCATCTTCAGAAAAATCTTGAAACAGCTACGAAGACGTTCCAGACTTTTCAAAGGCGGGTTCAGTCCAGACAACCTAAAACCCCGGAAATCCGGCAGGAACTGCAGGGATACCTGAACGGACACCCGTATCTCGCCGACGTCTATTACGGATCTTCCGACGGAGAATTCCGCAGCGCCCGGAAAATGGCCCTCGATCCGGAACACAACGAGCCGCGGACGATGGCGTGGTATCTTGAAGCGAGCCGCAATACGGGACTTGCCTTTTCCGGCCCGTACGTACACGGGAAAAAGAGGGTCATGGCCCTTTCCTATCCTATATGGGACCACAGGCACCGGGTGCGCGGCGTCCTTGCGCAGGATATAGACGTGGAATCCTTCCGTAATGATTTCGCACAACTTTCCAAGGAAGGCGGCGGAATAACGATGCTTCTCGATCCGGAAACGGACAGCGTATTCACCTATTTTCCGCACCAGACAAGCCTCGGTAAAATAACGCTGGACAGCATTTACCACCTTCTCTCTTTCGTCACGTCCGATTTTAATGCCGATTCGCTCAGCGCGGGCGGCGTCAATACTTTCGAGTTCTTTGATCCGGACGGGAAAGAATATACCGTATTGCTCACTCCGATGATGCCGACGCCGTTCTGCCTCGTCTACATCGTTCCGCAGAACAAAACGGTGGCACTTATGCACGACCAGAGCTGGAACTTCATGCTGTTCGCCGGCGGTTGTCTCGCCCTGCTGTTCCTGGTGACTTTGATTTTGAACAAATTACTTTTCCGCTTTACTGTGTCCGCCGATCTTTCTGAAAGCGTCAATTCCAGCACACTTTTCGACACGATGCTCGGCAGCAGATTCTTTTCTCTCATTCTTACGGATTTTGACTACCATGTCCTCCACGCGAGCGCGAACATCGCCGAATTCCTCGGCGAGACGGACCGGCTGAATCTGCGCGGGAAAATGCTGTGGGACATCATTCCGAATCCCGAATACAAGGAGTTCGTGCAATACGTGCTGAGCAAGGGCGGCGCGCTCGGAGAGAACCAGAGCCGCATTCTCATTCCCGTGAAAAATCACAAGAACGAGATTTTCTGGTGGAACATCACTTTCCGAATTCTCGTGGAAGACGACGCGTCCATCCGCTTTCTGTTTCTCGTTTCCGATGAAACGAGCGTCGTGCGCAAGGATTCCATCCTCGACGCAGTAATGAAATCCACACGTTCCGGCATCATCATCTTCGATAGTGATCTGCGCGTGAGCTACATCTCGCACCACATCGGCGTCGTCCTGGATACGGACTGGAAAGATCTCATCGGAATTCATTTCGACGATTTTGAAAAGCGGGGAACTCCGCGCGAAATTCTTGACCTTCCAGCTCGGCTTTTCGAAGACGGAACTCCCTGGACAGGAAACTATTCCCTCTCGCTCAAGAGCGGGAAAAAAATCTGGTGCCGCGCCGAAGGCGTACAGCTCCTTGCACAGGATTCCGTCATCGGCTATATGTTCTCCATCTCCAACATCACGGAAGTGGTCGAGGCCCGGGAAGAAGCGGAAAAGGCGACCAGGGCGAAGAGTGAATTTCTCGCCAATATGAGCCATGAAATCCGCACGCCGATGAACGCCATCATCGGAATGTCCCACCTGGTGCTGCATTCGGATTTGAATCCCCGTCAGCACCGGTACGTGGACAGGATAAGCCGCGCCGCGCAATCGCTCCTCGGAATAATAAACGACATCCTTGACTTTTCCAAGATCGAAGCGAAAAAACAGGAGCTTGAATCCGTACCGTTCACGCTGCGCGATACCGTGGACGACGTCGTTTCCCTCGCGGAAGTCCGCATTGCGGACCGCCCGATAGAATTCCTCGCGGACATAGATCCGGAAATTCCGGAACGCCTGCTCGGTGACCCGGTGCACATCGCGCAAATTTTAACGAATCTTCTCGGGAATGCCGCGAAATTCACGGAAAAGGGCGAAATCGTCCTTACTATGGATTTGCAAGGGAAAACCCGGGATACTGTCACGCTTAATATTTCCGTCCGGGATACAGGAATAGGGATGACCCCGGAACAGATGACGCACCTGTTCAAGATGTTCAGCCAGGCGGATGGCTCCACGACACGCAGATATGGCGGCACCGGACTGGGGCTCGCCATTTCGAAATCCCTCGCGCAGCTGATGGGCGGGGATCTTCGGGTGGAAAGCGAATTCGGAAAAGGAAGCCGCTTCTATTTCACCATTACGCTCCCATTCGAAGCCGGTTCGGAAGCGCTCGCGCTCACAAAGCAGAATCCCGCTTTCTGCGGCAAAAGGATCCTCGTCGCGGACGATAGCCCGACGGCGCTATCGATATTCAAACGGTTACTTTATGCGGACGGATTCATCGTCGATACGGCGGATTCCGGCAGCGAAGCCGTGAACCGTTGTGACGCGGCCGCCGCGGAAAACAAGCCGTACGATATCATCCTGCTGAACTGGGAAATGCCGGGCGGGATAGACGGCATCACGGCAGGGAAGGAAATCCGCAGGAACGGCAGCACGGCGAAAATCATCATCACGTCGTCGAACAATCAGGAGAATCATCTGTACGAAGCCGCACAGGAAGGGTTCCCCGTATTTCTGGCAAAGCCGTTCCTCGTGAGTCAGCTGCACGAAGCAATTGAGGCGTCGTTCGGCTACAAGGCACAGGCGGAAAAAAGGCGCCAAACGGAGTTCCATTTTAAGGACGCATTGCTGCTCCTTGCGGAAGATAACGAAATAAATCAGGAACTGGCTTCCGAGCTCTTGCAGCGTGTAGGACTCCGGGCGGAGATAGCGAAAAACGGGGAAGAAGCAGTCCGCAAAGTACAGGAAAAAGACTACGCCTTGATTCTTATGGATTTGCAGATGCCCGTCCTCGATGGCTTCACTGCGGCAATGCAGATCCGCAAATTGCCGGATCCGAAATACGGCAGGATCCCGATCATAGCGATGAGCGCCCGCGCGGGGCTGGAGGACGCGGAGCAGAGCGCCGATTCCGGAATGAACGAACACCTTTCAAAGCCGATCGATCCGGATCTCCTGTACCGCACACTTGCAAAATGGCTACCGCAGCAGGAAGAACCGTTAAAAACAGATTCTGAAAAAGCAAAAGAAAATACAGAATTCGCTCCGGCGAAGCCTACGGAACCGGATGCGGAAACGCTCCTCGCCGCTTTATCTTCCGTACCCGAGATGGATCCGGCCTCCGGTCTCCGGTTTTCCGCAGGAAAGCCGGAAATCTACATCCGGGTTCTGCACCGATTCGCGACGGAGGCGGAAAAGAGCGGCGAAGACCTGCTCGCCGCGATCGCTAAAAGTGACAATCCGGCAGCGGAACGCATCGCGCACACGCTCAAGGGACTCGGCGGAACGATCGGTTCCGGGCGCCTCCGGAAAGACGCCGAGGATCTGGAAAAAAGGCTGCATGCCGGCGAAGTCATCGTCGTCAAAGAAGCGTCCGATTTCTGCGATCTACTGCGGAACATAACGCAGGGAATCCGCGCCGCACTCCCGGCGATGATGCAGGCGGAAAATACAGACGTCCGGCAGGAGGAGGATCCTGATGGAGAAAAGAAGCTCAGAAGCGCCATCGCCGGCCTGAAAAAAGCGATTGATGACTGCACGCCCGGGGACTGCCGCAATATCCTGAAGACCGTGGAAAATATCCGTTTCACGGAAGATGATGCGATACTCTTAAAGAATCTGCTCAACGCAGTCAACAACTTTGATTTTGAGCAGGCAGAAAAGTTCCGTCAGGAACTCGAACGAAAACTCCAGGGATGACCCTTCAGAACAGCACGCCCGTGAATACGAGTGCGAACGCGGCGGCGACGATCACGGCGACGATGATCATGCCCCATTTCTTTTTGGGCTTCCCGAACTCGTGTTCGACGATTTCGTCATAATCGGGCGTTTCCAGGTCCGTGAAATCCGATCCTTCCTTCCAGCCTGTCTGAGCATCGCTGCCGCAATGCCTACAGGAAATCGCGCCCGGCGGAAGAGGCTCGCCGCAATGAGGACATACCGTTTTCATAGAACGGAAATTAGTAAAAATTTCACAGGGAAATAAAAAGCGTCCCGGGAAAAATCCCGGGACGCAAAGGAAGATAAATCCTTAAGAATTACTTCTTGAACGGAAGACGGTTTGCGGAACCGAGAACTTCGATGTTCTTGCGCATATACATTTTCTTCAGTTCGTCGCGGGCCGGTCCGAGGTACTTGCGCGGATCGAATTCGCTCGGCTTCTCGGCGAAGACCTTGCGGATAGCGGCGGTCATGGCAAGACGGCCATCGGAGTCGATGTTGATCTTGCAGACAGCGGACTTCGCAGCCTTGCGGAGCTGTTCTTCCGGAATGCCGACGGAATCGGCGAGCTTGCCACCGAACTGTTCGATCTGCTTGACGTATTCCTGCGGAACGGAGGAAGAACCGTGGAGGACGATCGGGAAGCCCGGGAGCTTTTCTTCAACGCCCTTGAGAACGTCAAAAGCGAGCGGAGGCGGAATGAGAATGCCGTCGGCGTTGCGCGTGCACTGTTCGGGCTTGAACTTCTGACGGCCGTGGCTCGTGCCGATGGAGATGGCGAGGGAATCCACGCCGGTCTTCTTCACGAAGTCTTCGACTTCTTCGGGCTTGGTGTAATGAGATTCTTCAGCGGAGACATCGTCTTCGACGCCGGCGAGAACGCCGAGTTCGCCTTCAACGGTCACGTAATCCTTCTGAGAATGAGCGTAATCGCAGACCTTCTTGGTGAGGGCGACGTTTTCGGCATAAGGCTTGGAGGAACCGTCGATCATGACGGAAGAGAAGCCCATGTCGATGCAGGACTTCGCGAGTTCGAACGTATCGCCGTGGTCGAGGTGGAGGCAGATCTGCGGATCGGCGAGGCCAAGTTCCTTGGCATATTCAACGGCACCCTGAGCCATGTAGCGGAGGAGGGTCTGGTTCGCATACTTGCGGGCACCCGAAGAAACTTGGAGAATGACCGGGGACTTCGTTTCGACGCAAGCCTGAATGATGGCCTGCATCTGTTCCATGTTGTTGAAATTGTAGGCCGGAACGGCGTAACCGTTCTTGATAGCGTCCGCGAACATTTCCTTTGTGTTCACGAGGCCGAGAGCCTTATAAGAAACTGCCATTATATACCTCTGAGGTTAGAATTAGACTAGCGCTTTGAAATTTAGAAAAACCACCCCCCTTTGGGTATGTGCAAAAAGCGGAAAAAGCAAAAAAGGCGGAATAAGGTGCGGGAAAGGCGCGGGATCACGGCTTTTCCGGCGATGTCCTGAGGCGGGCGATGGCATCGAGAAGTTCAGCGCGCAAATTGCGAAGGACCGCCGGGTCCGGATGTCTGCGTTCCGGCTGAGCGCGCCGGGCAGGAGAGGAAGAGTCCGCGGAACGGGGTTCCGGGGAAGGGGAGGGGGGAAGAGTCAGGGACGCCTGCGGAACGGAGGACGAAAGCGCGGCGGAATCGAAGAGGTCCGTCTGCGGACCGGGAGGAACCACAGCCGGGAGAACGGACGCGGCATTCCGTGAAGATGCTGATTTTTCTGGTTCCTGCGAATTTTCCGGATTTTGCGTTTTTTGCACATCTTCAGCGGCAGGGGAGGGAACGCCGCCCTGATCCGTGCTCCGCGTCTTTTCCGCTTCGTCATGTTCTTCACACGGAACGACACCCTCTTTTTCCGGAAGCGGCATAACGACTCCGGAAGCGCTGTTCGCTTCCCCGGCGATTTCCGCGCCGGCTTCCGCGACAGGAATCTGACGCTCCGGATTTTCCAGGAGCGACTTGAGCGCGATGACGAAATCAATTTCCTTCTTCTGCCAGGCGCGGTTCTTGGCACGGTTGCGCGCCACCTGCAAATAGGGAATCACGCGTTCCCAGTAGCGGAGCGTATACGCCGGGACGCCCGTCATTCCGACGACTTCCCTGGTGCTCCAGTAGATTTTCGCATTATGCAGGGAACCGTATTTCATTTTACCTTTCCGTCCATCTTTCAAATAAAATATAACTCTTTATTTTTCAAGGAAATACAAAAAATTAAAGATAATGATTTCCCAGGGTTAAAATATATTTTCTTGCCCCGCTCAGAAACAGAGAATATTTTATAAAAAGGGTTGGTTCTGGAGGACAGATGAAGCCGGACATAGCGTTCGCCGTTTTAGCCGTTTGCGCCAGTTCACTCTGGGCCGAAGGCAACATCACCTATCACCTAAATAAAGAGACCAACCCGACGGAAGACCAGCTCGACGCATACGCGCACATCGAAGCGGCGATGGATTCCGCCGTAAACCTATACAACAGATACACGGATCTCACGAAACACATCGAGGTCTACTACAACACCGGAGTCCCGACGGCGGAAGCGTCCAGCAACGGGACGCTGAGTTTCGGATCGAACCGCTCCTACATGGTCGTCAGCACCGCGATGCATGAAACGGCGCACACGCTCGGGATGGGGACGACCCAGGAATATCAGGCAATGATGGTGAACGGAGTCTTCCAGGGGACGAAGGCGCAGGCACTGCTCAAGGAACTTACCGGCGACGCTTCGGCGGAACTTCACGGAGATTCCCAGCATTTCTGGCCTTACGGATTGAATTATGCCTCCGAGGTCAAATCCGAGCAGGACCTGATTTTCAACGCAAAAATCGTGAACGCGATGTATCAGGACATTTTCAAGGAATACCTGTACTTTTCCGGGCGGATCCGTTCCGTCGGCACCGGCCTCTGCATGGGAATTACGGGAAACGACGCGCTCGTTCTTCAGGATTGCGCGGACACAGGCTCTTATGCGAAAGTCGTCGCCGTGGGCGATCCCGTGGCATACCGCATCGAATTCGGAACCCGGGTCCTGGACGTTCCGGGCGAATCCGTTTCCGCCGGCGTGACACTCGGGACATACACCTGGAACGGCGGAGCGCACCAGAAGATGTACAAAGAGGACTTCGCCGCCGACACGTCCTGTTTTTACCTTAAAATCGTCAAAAGCGGGCTTTACGTGAAAGCGTCAGGATTGTCGGTCATCCAGGATCCGAAAGCGGGGACGGACAGCCTTTACCAATGGGCGCTTCTGAAATCCGCGGATACGCCCCAGGGCATCCGCCGGGAAATCAGGGCGGTACATTCCGCGCCGCCGAAGGTCCGCGTGGACGCCAAAGGACGTGATCTCTCCACAAAAGGTAGCGGACGCGGGTTGATAATTTTTAGCCTATAAAGTCTGTAACACATTAAAATAAAAAGAGTTATAAATTTTTGGCGATATTAATTATCCTCTAGTCGAGTCCCATTCTCTTTAGAATTTCGTTTTTTCTTGTTTTACAACAAGTTGGGCGTCATATAACGATAGCCGGTGATAAAGGCTATCCTGAAAAACAGAAAAAAAGAAAGCCTCCCTGAAAGGGGAGGCTTAAGCATTGAGAGAAGGGACCTTAGCCGCCGAACGCGGAGTCTGCCTTTTCGTCGTCCGCTTTGGAAACGGCAGCCGGAGCGGATTCCGTAACCGCGGCGGGAGAAGCTTCTTCGGCCGGAGCGTCTTCCAGTTCCGTCATCGAGAGCTTGTTTTGCTTGAACTTGTACATCGCGATCGTCGTCGGCTTCTTCGTGAGCTGAAGATATCCGAGACGGGCCTGTTCATTGATGAAACGGGCTTCATGAGCCATCATGACTACGGCACGG